>DASTEB010000248.1:0-14801 GCA_035710025.1 Chloroflexia bacterium | reverse complement strand
TTCACGGCCGTGTTCGTGGCCCTGCTCGCGGGTATGTGGCGAGGCAAGCGCGATCTTGTGCCGTGGGTCGCGGCAGCGGTTGCCGCGTGCCTGGCCGCGGCCCTTCTCCCGGGCAAGTGGTACATCCTGGCCGGTGCGTTCGCCGGCAGCCTGACTGGAGCGTTGCGCGATGAGAGTTGACCCCATAGTGCTCGCTACGATTATCAGCATGGCTGTCGTGACGTACGCCACGCGTGTGGCCGGCTTCGCTTTGCTCAGTCGGGCCGGGTTGTCAGGCAGGTTGACGGCGTGGCTGGCCTACATACCGAGTGCTGTTCTAATGGCAATCGTCGCACCGGCCGCCCTGCCCACGGGGCTCGCGGCCGGCGCCGGAGGTGAGTCGGGCGCGCTGGTCGGTGGGCTACCTGAAGCAGTGGGCGCTGCCATAACGGCGGCTGTCGCGGTGCGGTTCAAGAACCTCCTGCTGGCGATGGCCGCCGGGGTGGCGATCGTGTGGTTGCTGCGGCGGCTCCTGGGAGTGGGGTGAGGTGGACGAGCTGCTTAAGGGCTTTCTGCTCGGATTCGCCATCGCGGCCCCGGTCGGCCCGATTGGTCTGCTGTGCATTCGCCGAACGCTTGCCGGCGGGATGTCTGCGGGCCTGGCCTCGGGCCTTGGCGCGGCGACCGCCGACGCGATGTACGGTGCGATAGCCGCGCTGGGACTGACCGCGATCTCGGCGTTCCTCGTGGACCAGTCAGGGTGGCTCAGACTGGCGGGCGGCCTGTTCTTGCTTTACCTTGGCATCATGACGTTCAGCAGCACACCACGCACCGGCACAGAGCCGGAGAAGTCCCGCGCCGCAGGTCTCGCCGCCAACTATGGCTCCACACTCCTGCTGACGATCACCAACCCGGCCACGATATTGTCCTTCGGCGTGGCGTTCGCCGGGTTGGGGCTTGTCGGGTCGGGAACGGGCGCGGGCGCCGCCGGGATGATGGTTCTGGGCGTATTTCTCGGGTCGTCCGGCTGGTGGCTGCTGCTGAGTGGAGCGGTCGGCTTGATGCGGGCACGCGTCAGTGCCGGGGCGTTAACCTGGGTGAATCGAGTATCGGGGGTCATGCTTGCAGCGTTCGGGGTTGCCGCCCTGGTGTCGGTCGCCGCGTAGGTTCCGATGGCTCGCCCCTTGCTGAGGACGGCGACAGGAGGAAAGTGCGATGCCCAACCGATTGGCCGGGGAGACCAGCCCGTATCTGCTTCAGCACAAGGACAATCCTGTTGACTGGTTCCCGTGGGGAGAAGAGGCTTTTCGCCGTGCGGCCGAGGAAGACAGGCCCATCTTCTTGAGCGTGGGCTACTCGGCGTGCCACTGGTGCCACGTCATGGCGCACGAATCGTTCGAAGATCAGGAGATCGCCCGTTACCTGAACGAGCACTTCGTCAGCATCAAGGTAGACCGGGAAGAGCGCCCCGACGTGGACGCGGTCTACATGGACGCGGTGCAGGCGATGACCGGGCAGGGCGGCTGGCCGATGACCGTGTTCCTCACGCCCACGGGCGAGCCGTTCTACGGCGGAACGTACTTCCCGGCGCGAGAGGGCCGAGGGATGCCCAGCTTCCCACGAGTGCTTGAGGGGGTGACCACGGCATATCGCGAGCGGAAGGCCGAGATCGGGCGCGCGGCCTCGGAGATGGCCACTTACATCCGAAGCTCCACTGAGCTACCCCCGTCGCGCAGCGAGCCGAGCGCGGAGGTTCTGGACGACGCGGCGCGTAACCTGCATCGCGAGTTCGACCCGGTACACGGCGGGACACTGGGTGCGCCAAAGTTTCCTCAGGCGATGAACATTGAGTTCCTCCTTAAGCAGTACCGCCGCACCGGCGACCAGGCTCTGCTTGACGCGGCTTTGACAACGCTGCGCAGGATGGCGCAGGGAGGGATATATGACCAGGTCGGCGGAGGATTCCACCGATATTCGGTTGACGAAGTATGGCTGGTGCCGCACTTCGAGAAGATGCTGTACGACAACGCGCTCCTCGCCCGTGTGTACCTTTCTGCGTACCAGGTGACGGGCGAAGCTCTCTACCGGCGCATCACGGAAGAGACGCTCGACTATGTGCTGCGCGAAATGACCGCGCCCGAGGGCGGGTTCTACTCGGCACAGGACGCGGACAGCGAGGGCGAGGAGGGGCGGTTTTACCTGTGGACGCCCGAGCAGCTTTCCGAGGTGTTGGGGTCATATGACGCTCGTTTGCTGGGCGGGCTGTACGACGTCACTGAGCGGGGCAACTTCGAGGGTCGTAACATCCTGCACCTAGAGCTGTCCCCTGAGGAGTTCGCGGCGGCCGAGGGGCTGGACCCGGGAGACGTATCCGGCAGGGTTACAGCCGCGCGCAAGAAGCTGTACGAGGCGCGAGCGCAGCGCGCATGGCCGGGCCGTGACGACAAGGTGCTCGTCGCCTGGAACGGGTTGATGCTGCGAGCGCTGTCCGAGGCGGGAATTGTGCTGGAGCGCGATGATTACCTCCACGCAGCCCGCCAAAACGCCGAGTTCGTGACGACGCGACTGGTAGCGCCCTCCGACGGTGGACCGCCGAGATTGTACCGCACCTTCAAGGACGGGCGAGCGCACATCAACGCTTTCGCCGAGGACTACGCGGCATACGCAAACGGCCTCATCTCGCTCTACGAGGCGACGTTCGACACACGCTGGGTCGCCCTTGCCCGCCGGTATGCCGGGACGCTGGTTGAGCACTTCTGGGACGAGCGGGGTGGGTTCTTCACCACAGGCGACTTCCACGAGCAGCTTGTTGCGCGGCCCAAG
This sequence comes from Chloroflexia bacterium, assembly GCA_035710025.1. GTDB lineage: Bacteria > Chloroflexota > Chloroflexia > QHBQ01 > JADMIH01 > JADMIH01. Next base: position 11,999 of record DASTEB010000248.1, on the reverse strand, counting down.
GAACTGTATGACAATGCGGTGCCCTCGGGCAATTCGGAGGCAGCCGAAGCGCTGTTGCGGCTCTACCTGCTGACCGCCGAGCCGGACTACGAGAAGTACTCCGTCGAGTCGATGCGCCCGCTACTTGATGTCGTTCGGCGAGCCCCCGCCGCTTTCGGGCGGCTGTTGTCAGCGCTCGACTTTTACCTGTCGTCGCCCGCGGAGATCGCGTTGGTCGGTACGGTGACGAGCGAGGAGATCCGGTCAATGATGCGGGCGATCTGGGGGCCTTACGTGCCCAACAAGGTCGTGGCAGGGCGCGAGCCGGAAGACGAGGAAGCCGCGCGCGTGGTGCCCTTGCTAGCCGACAGACCACAGGTCCGCGGGATGCCGACGGCCTACGTTTGCCGCAATTACATTTGCGAAGCGCCAACCACCGACCCTGCCGAGGTCGCCCGCCAGATAACTCGCAGGCCCGCCGGGGGGACGCTAACCGAGGTCTAGGCTTCGCCTTCGCCGGCGAGCCGTCCCAGGTTCTCGCGGTCGAGGCGGTAGGTGAGCCACTCCGCAAGGTGAATCGCGCCCAGCCGCTCGTAGAAGTCAATTGCCGGGCGGTTCCAATCGAGCACGACCCACTCCATCCGGCCGCACCCACGCCGGTGTGCCTCGCGCGCCAGGAATTGCATCATGCTGTTACCGACCCCGCGCCCGCGGTACTCGGGCAGCACGAAGATGTCCTCAAGGTAGAGTGTCGGCAGAGCGAGAAACGTCGAGTAGGTTTCGAACACGAAGGCATACGCTACGGGACGCGAGTCCAATTCGGCCAGGATGATTTCGAAGCGCGGGCGCTCTCCGAACGCATCGCGAAGCAGGCGCTGTTGGGCCTCTTCATTGGGCGGCGGAAGCTTCTCGTACGCTGCGAGGCCCACGATCAGCGCGATAATTGCATCTGAATCTTCCAGGCGCGCGGGCCTGAGACGTACACTTTCATTGGGACGCGCACTGTCTGTACCGGCCGGCATCTTGGCTTCCTTTTGACTTCAGTCTTGCGTCGCGATGGGTGCATTAGGGCGGAGCCCGCAAGGTGGCCCCTGCCAGTCTCCGCCCCAGATTGGCACGGCTAGCGGCCGTACTTATCGCCGTACAACCGGCTGCCTAGCAGGCCCAATTGGACCTCGTCCGGCGTGCCCGCAAACTCGGGGTGGTACTCGAACCGGTTGCGCTCGAAGTATTGCACGGTGTACTCCTTGCCGTCAACCGGGTTCGTCTCCTGGAACTCCTCGGTAATCGGGAAACCGAACACCGCCAGGCCGCCGTATTGCTCCCAGAACGCGAGGAAGGGGCCTCCCAGGTTGTGTCCCGTCTCCGGGAAGAACTGCGCCCCCTCAATAGGTGAGGCGGGCGGCTGCGGCTCCTGGTACATCGCCCCCAGCCTGCCGAGCACAACTGCGTTCCCCAGGTCCGGGTGAAGCTCCATGCGCGCACGCTCGAAGTACTTGGCGGTGTAGGTCTGGCCCGTGACTTCGTCGGTCTCCTGAATGCGGTCCGAGATGGGGAAGCCGAACAGGCGCAGGCCGCCGTTGTCCCGCCAGTACGACAGGAACGGCTCGGACAGGAACTGCCCCGTCTCGGGGAAGTAGACGTTGCTCTCATCAGGCACCAGGGCGCTGAATGTCCACTCTGTCGAGTAAGAGCCGCCCTCGGCTCCGAACAGCTCGGCGCGGACCCTGTGCGCACCTGCGGTGATTTCGGGCGCTACGGCCGTCACCCTGTACTGCCCGTCGCCGGCCTGCTCCACCGTCGCGCCAAGCTCCTGGTCGTCCAACGTGATGACAGCGTTTGCAGGCTCGGCACCCGCCTCCACCAGAACAGAAATCTGCACGTCCGTTGATCCCGCGAGAAGCCTCTGCCCCAGCGTGGGCGAGTAAGCCGTCACGCGCAGAGGCGCGGTCACTTGCTGCCCGTCGCCTTCGTCCTGCCCCTCGCGGAAGCTGACCCTGAATTGCCAGGAAGTCCGGTTTGTGCGCCCCGACTCGGTGCCGGCCTCCACCGCCACCGTGTGCAGGCCCTGGGTGAGGCCCGGGATCTCGGCGCGTACCGTCTGGGTCAGCGGTGACGAGCCGCTCATCTCAGACTCGATCGCCTCTCCGTCGAGTTGCAGAGTGGCGGTGGTGATGGCGGCAGGGCCGCTAATGTCCACGCTAATGGTCGCCGGCCCGGTGCCGATTATCGAGTCTTCGGCCGGCATGAGGCTCGAGAAGACGAGGGGCGCCTCGGCAGTCTCGGCGGTCATTTCGCGAAGTTCGGCAGGGTTGGTGCGAAGCGCCAGCCCCCCGAGCACAGCCATGGCCGCGACGATCACGGCCGCAGGCAGCAGGGCGCCCACAACTCGGCCGGGGCCCCGGGACTCAGTATCGACGATGGCCTCGTCCATTGCGAATTGTTGCCCGGCCAGGGCGAAGCCTTGCAGACGGTTGACGTTTATGCTGCCGACCATGCGCCCGCCTTCCACGACCGGGAAGGATAGTTCGACCGCCTCTGCGCTCCTGCCTTGCGACATCGACATGACCTGCGTCACCGAGTCGCCGGCGTGGACCACGTCGGCCTGGTCAACCTGCGTGGTGATCGCCCGGACCGGGGTCGTCGCCCAGTTGCCCTGCAAGACCGATTCGCTGGCCGCGATGCTGGTGAAACCGACCAGGTTGCCCGCTTCGTCCGTTACCGCGATCGGCTCCTCGGGCGGCTGCCTGGTCCGGTCACGCATCATTTCGGCGACCGTTGCCGACGCGCGAACAGTATCGCCCGCGCGCGAGGTATCCATTATGTCTCCTGCCGCAACCGAGTCGAGCGCGCCCCTGAAAGTCGCACGATTCCGGGTCAGGGCCGCGGCGTCGCGCGCCATCCAGCCTATTAGCACTAGCGAGAGCGCCTCGAGCCATTTGTTGGTGGCGAGCCCCAGCCATGCCCCTGCGAGCACAATCACCAGCGCGGCGATCTCGCCGATCCTGCGGGCGGTTGCCTGGCCCGATTCGCGGTCGCCGCTGAACCAGTACGCGCCCGCCGCCATCGCCCAACCGCCGTCGAACGGGATGCCCGGAACCAGGTTGAAAGCCCCCAGCGCCAGGTTCATCCAGCCCAGTGCAGTGAGCGCGGCCCCGGGCATGGCAAACGGGCTACCGGGCGTGCCCACGGCCTGCCCGATGAAGAGCATGATGCCGCCTAGCACAAGGTTGATGAGAGGGGCCGAGAGCGCGGTCACTGCTGCGCGCCCCGGTGCGATCTGTCTCAGCCGGAACGGAGAGGCGGCGCCGAACGCGTAGAGCATGATAGTGCGTTGCCCGGATCTGCCCACCAGGCTGTGTACTGCCTCGTGTAGCAGAGTGAAGGCGAAGTAGAGCAGCAGCACAGCGAGCGCTGCCAGCCAGTATGCCCAGCCCGACCAGCGTGGGTAGGTATCCGGCAGCCACAATAGGGCGAGCCACCACAGGCCCAAGACAAAGACGATGAGCCAAGTATAGTGAACGAAGACGTTTAGCGGGCCAATCCGACCGATTCCAACCGAGGACTGCATTCAAGCCCCTCCTTTGCAAACCCGAGAGGCTCGTGCGCCCATGCAATTACTGTCACCGAGCAACCGAAGGGTGCAGCGGCGCATCAGCCTCTACCGGCAGTATATGGAATAATCTGAGCACGTTTGGTGCCAGCGATGTCACGTGGCGCGATGCCGTGCGAAGGGTCGCGGTCCCTAACGGCCGATTCGTTCGACCTCGGACTGCAGCGCTTTCACGCGCGCTTCAAGTTCGGTCAGGGCGGCGGCTGCCGCGCTTACGCGCTCATGTTCCATGCGCACAAAGCGGGTATACGGCGCGATGGCGTCGCGGATGCGTTGGAGCGAATTACTCAGCTCGGTGTTGAACTGCTCCGTCATGGCCACGACGAGGCGGTCGCGCAGCTCCTGGGCGCGCTCGCGGAACTCGGCCTTTGCCTTCTGGCGGCGGTAGGGCAACACGAACAGCCCGATTGCACCCGATACGAGCGCGGCTGTAATGCCGGTGATATCGATGAACGCGGAGGTTACTGTGGCTGCCACCAGGATCCCCAGGGCAGCCGCGCCGCCCGCGCCGATCATCACGCCCACGGCGCTGCGCATGTCAGCCGCGATGTTTGCGGCCACGCGGTCACGGTCGTAGCTTTCGACCACGCGCCTCGACTCCTGCACCACGGAGCGAAGCAGCGTGTCGCGGTTATACGCAAACTGTCCTCCCACGCTGCCGATCACGTGTTCGCTGTATTGCACCGAGCTGCCCACCCCGGCCTGCCTCCGGCGATTGACGTAGTCGCTCACCGACTGCCACATTCGCAGGTCCTGGTCTACCATCCAGTCGATCAGGTTGTTGGTGGCGTCGTCCACACGCCGCGCGGTGTCGGAGATGACCCGCTCCTGGAACTCGCGCTCGATACGGTTGGAGTTCAGCAGGTCGGGGATGCGGCCCACCCGCAGCGTCTCCTCAAAGAAGGTATCTCCCCGCTCCTTGAGGTCGTAGATGATATTCTCAACATGCGAGAGTCGCCCCTCGAACTCGCGCTTCATGTCGGCGGCGTATATCTCCAGCTGGGAATCGATGTTCTCGACCGTCTTGAAGTCTTCGGCGAGCACAGCCAACCTCTGCTGCGCCACCGCGCCGTACTTGTCCAGCACGCGCTCGGCTACTCCAAGGGGTGACGACAGTTTCAAGCGGATCCGACCCGCCTCGTCCAGCGTTCGAAAGATGTACTCCTCAAGCGTGTCGAAGCGGCTAGCCTGGCGAAGCGCGTCCCGCTCGCCGGGGTTATCGGCGGCGTTGGCGCGCTTGGCGAGCCGTGCCGAGACGGGGAAGATCTCGGGCTGCTGGCCGAGCAGAGCGACACTGTTGGCCTGGATGAACTGCATCACGCGCTCGAGGTCGGCGGGAGTAGCGAGCAAGTCGATCTTGTTCAGCACGAGCACGATCTTCTTGCCCCATTCGCGCACCGTCTCCATGAATGCGCGTTCCGACTCGGTGAACGGGCGGTCGGCCGAGGTGATGAACAGCACGAGGTCCGAGCGGGGGACGAACGTCCGCGTCAGCTCTTCATGCCGTCGGATAATGGCGTTTGTGCCGGGCGTGTCAACGACCGTGATCTCTCGGAGAAAGGGCGCGGGGTGAGTGTGTTCGGTGAGCATATCTCCCAGAGAACGCTCCGTCGACACCTCGCCGTGGCGCAGCAGCGTCACGGTCGCGGTGGTCGGCGTTACGCCCTCCTGCAACGCCTCTTCGCCCAGCAGGGCGTTTATGAAGGCCGACTTGCCCGAATTGAACTCGCCTACCACAACGAGCATGAAAAGCTCGTCAAGATCGAGCTCGGCCTGCCTGAGGGCAGCGAGGTCGTCGCCCGACGGTTCCAGCGGCTCAACGGCTGCGGCAAGTTCGCCGAGCGCCTCGCGCTCGCGGTCGCGTATGGCTTCCTGTTGTTCGGTCAGTATGTCTATCATGCTTGGCCCGGACAGCGTTCGCCGGCAGCAACGCTGGCTACCGGCAGTACTTTCCTGTCTTATCTTACCGCTTTGAGCAAGAAGACTGCCACCGGACCATTACGCGCCGTGTAGCTGCCGCCCGCGTCCTTGACTGCGCTGGACCGTTCTGATACGCTACCCGGGGACTTGTTTAGGGTATCACGGCAATCATCGATGGAAATGGAGATTAGACTTGCCGACAAGTGATGAGACAAGCGGCGCGAGCACTGCACCCGCGACGGTGCTGGTCTATTGCCCCGACGTAATGTTCGCGAGCCGGGTGCAGAACCTTGCGCGGCACGCGGGTGTGAGTGCCGAAATGGTGCGTCCCGGTCAGCCCATTCGCAAGGGAGACCTGCTCGTCGCGAGCTTCGGGAGTGGCGGAGAGTGGGAGCAGATGATTCGCGAGGCCACTCAGGCCGGCATCCCGACCATGGCATTCGGGCCGCACGTTGATGGTGAATCGCGCCGCGCCGCTAAGGCCGCCGGAGCATTTCGCGCTGTGAACAACGGCAACCTCGAGCGAGCGCTGATGCCGGTGCTACAGGAGTTAGCGGCGGGGCACGACGTGGGCGGCGCTCTGGAGGCGGTACCTGACGCAGAAGCAGATTCGCACGATCACTAAGGGCCAATTGCTCGGCCTGAGCGGCCACATCGATCTGGAGCACAAGATGTCGACGATAGAGGGCGTAGAGATCAAAGAGCTTGTTACGCACCCGGACGAGCGCGGGTACTTCCGCGAGCTAATCCGGACGACCGACTCGTTTTTCGCGGAGGGGTTCGGGCAGCTGAGCCACTCGTTGATGCATCCCGGCACGGCCAAGGCGTGGCACATACACAAGACCCAGATCGACTGGTGGTACGTGCCGGTGGGCGTGCTCAAGGTCGCGCTGTACGACATGCGGCCCGATTCGCCTACCCGCGGAACATTGCAGGAGCTGTTCATGGGCGGGGAGCACGGCCATGTCGTCCTGAAGATACCGCCCGGCGTGGCGCACGGCTGCAAGGCTATCAGCGGAACCGCCCACCTGATCTACGTGACGTCCAACACTTACAACCCGGACGAAGAGGGCCGCATCCCCCACAATGACCCGGAGATCGGATACGACTGGACGACCGGACCGGCAATCAAATAGCGAACCTCGATTGAAAGGGACCTCGCTGACAGTTGCGAGGTCCCTTTTTTGGTGCTACTTCGATAGTATTATGACCCGTGCCGCAAAAGGTACCCCCCAACTTTATCACTATAGTACCATTCCAAATCGGCCCCGGCGGCCATATATTACATCCTGTAGACCACTCCGGTCATGTATGCTCGTACCTTTGGCGCGCGCACGTGGCGCGGCGCGCGGCCGGAAAGCGTCCAACCCCCTCCAACGCAAAATGGCACGGGAAGTGACACGATAGGAGGCACTCGTGGCACCACTGAAGATTCCGTTGCAGGTGTCGTGTCCGAACTGTCAGGCAGGAAATCTGCCCGGCTCGCCGTACTGCAGCCGGTGCGGTGCATCGCTTGAGGGCGTGATGGCGGGCGCACCGGCGCCGGGTGGCGCGGCTCTCCCTCGCTCTCTGCATGCCGATCCGGTCGCACGTTTCACCACAGAAGGACAGGACCCAGCCCTTGTGAGCCAGGCGTACGAACGCGCTGGTGAGATTCTCACTTCGGGCGAGACCATCGAATACATCGCGGTCGCCAATAGAGGCAGCCTGACGCACGCGCCCGACGTGGCGGTCGCCAGCAACAAGCGCATCATGCTGTTCCGCAAGAAGGTGCTGGGCAAGGTCGAACAGGACGACTTCAACTGGCGTGACGTGCGCAGCGCAACCATGAAGGACGGGCGAAACGGCGTCACCTTCACGCTAGAGTCGATCCAGGGCTGGCAGATGTCCGTCGAGTCGCTTCCCAAGGGCCAGGCCTGGAGGCTGTACGAGCTTTCGGTGGAGCACTCGGAGAGGCTTGCGGAGTCGCTTCGCCTGCGGACCGGGCCGTTCGACCCCGCTCTTGCCATGCCCGACTTACCGGTGACACCCGCGCCGACGACTGAGCTTCCGCCGTCATACTACGCTCCACCGGCTCACCCGACATTTCCGCAGCCGCCTGCACAAGGTCACTTGCCTTCGCTGCCGCGGGTCCAGCAGCCCCCGTCTTATGCTGAGCAGCCAGCATTGCAGGCCCCGGAGCCGGCCCAGCCACAGCCGACCCCCGAATCGGTGCTGCAGACCATCCTACAGCAGGCAGCCCAGGCCGGAGGCGCGCCCACTAGGCCGATGCCCCTCTCCGCGGCCGCCTTCCAGGCCCCCGTAGCCGACGCGCAGCCCGTGACTTTCTCCGAGCCGAGCACAGACATGAGTATGAGGTCAATGCCGCGGCTGAGCAGCCTGGAGCAGATTGCCGTGTTCTCCGGGCCGCTGACGGGCAGCCTGCCCACCATCCACGACAGCGCCCCGCGCAGCCCATATGAGCCGCGGACAGTTCAGTCGGGCAGTGGGGCTCCGGGGCAGTCGCCGGACGGGGAGGGCGAACCGAAGGCTTCAAGTGCCGCTACTGTGAGTGCCTTGCAGGCAGGCGCGGCCGCAGTGGCCGGCGCGCAGTCGGAGGCTTACCCGGACGGCCCCATGCCCCTGCCAGGCTCGATGTCGAGCGGCCCGCTGCTTGAAGCGGCCTATGAATATGACCCATCGGCATACCCGGGCGAGTTACTCAGCGGCGGCCTCGAGACCCAGCAGCTCTACAGTCACAGGGCCGGCGAACTCGCCGACCGCATAACTTCGACCAACCTTTCTAATGGGCACGAGGAGCCTTTACAGGCTGGAGGACGCACGCGCCGTCCGGCGGTGTCGCGCCAGCCGGCGGCTCCGTCGCCCAAGACCAGGCAGACAGGCACCACTCCGGCCGCGCGGGTGAACGGGCGCGCGGACGCGGACGATCCCGTGTTGAAGATGAAGAAACTGAAGGAAATGCTCGACGCAGGGCTGATCGACGGCGACGATTATGAGGCGAAGAAGGCCGACATCCTGTCCCGGTTGTAAATGAGGTCGGCAAATTCGAAGGGACCGCCCCCGGGGCGGTCCCTTCAGCGTGTGAGGGAGGCGGTTATCGCCACCAGAGGTCAAGTTCGAACAGCTCGGCTCCCAACAGGCCGACCTGCACCTCGAAGGGCGTGCCGATAGCGTCGGGGTGGTGCTCGAAGCGGTTACGCTCGAAGTACTGCACCGTGTATGTCTGTCCGTCGGTCTGTGAGACCTCTTGAATCTCCTCTGAGATCGGGTAGCCATATACGGCCAGGCCGCCCGTCTCCTCCCAGAAGAGCTTGAACGCGCCGCCCAGCGAGTAGCCGGTCTCCGGGAAGTACGTGCGGTCGATGGAGAGCGCAGCCGGGTCGGCCGTGTCGAAGAAGCGTCCACGCGTCGCCTCGGCTCCCACGCGTCGCAGGAGGACCTCGTTCGGCGTCCCCTCGTGTTCAGGGTGGTGCTCGAAGACCGCCCGCTGGAAGAACTGGCTCCAGATGCCGTGAACGTACACTGGGCGCGACACCGGGTAGCCGAAGCGTTCCAGCCCGCCCTTCTCCAGCCAGAATGCCGCAAACTCCGGCGCGATGGCCTGCCGGGTCTCGGGGAAATATATCCAGTTGTTGCGCCGCGCTTCGGCCTCGTCTACCGGATCGTCAGCGGCATAGCCGAACGCCACCTCCTGGTAGGTCTTGTAGGCCAGCTTTCGCACCCAGACGTCGCCTGAGGGCGCGTAGTTGTCGCGACGCTCGTTCTCGAGCAGGCGCACGATGCCGTAGTTGTGCGTGTAGTTGCCCGGCACGAAGTCTTCATACTTGAACCAGAAGACGTGTGCCACCGTAGAGCGCAGCAGAGGGTCCTGTAATATCCCCTGGTAGATGGCCCGCAGGTAGTGAGCCTGGTCTCGCTCTGCCTGTGTGGGCAGTTGCTGAGGCGTTTCAGGCGGCCTGGCCTGTGCCCCGATTTCGGTGATCCAGAGCTTGCTGTGGTGGTCGCCGCGGTCGCGCATCTTGCGGCCAAACTCATTCAGCAGATCGAAGAGCTCGCTTGGTTCGAGAAAGTACGGGTGTAGCGCAATGCCGTCCCAGGGTACGTCGTTCCAGCCGGGGCGGTTTGTGAACCCGCGCCCGCGGTAGTAGTCGGTCCATTCCGAGGTGTAGAGCTGGTACAGGTAATCGAACTGGTCGTGGTCCTGACCTTCCGGCGGCGACCCGATCATGATTCCGCCGACGATAACCTCGGCCAGGTTGTTCACGTTCTTGATTGCGCGGTACGCGCTCATAATCAGGGCGGCGTAGCGGTCGGGCTTGATCTCGGCCCCACCGTGCGTGCTGTCGAGCCACAGGTCCCAACTGATATTCGGCTCGTTGATGATCTCATAGGCTGATATGGCCGTCCCGTAGCGCGCAGCGATCGCCTGGGCGCGTGCGGTGAACACTCGGATAAAGTGGTTCGAGCCGTCGTTCGGATCGCTGCCGCCCCGGTCGGGCACGTCGTTGAAAGCGATCGGGCGCAAAGTCTTACCGTCGTGCGCTACCATGCCGACGTTCAAGAGGGCCAGCACCTTCAGGTTGTACTTTGGCGCAAGCTCGCGAATGAACCAGTCGTACTTCGACCAGTTGATCTCACCCGCCGGCACCGTACCATCGTAGTCGGCGAAGAACTCCATGCGGATCCAGCGTACGCCTGCGCCCGCAAGCTCGCGCGCCTGACGCTCCAGGGCCTTGCGATTTGGGGCATCGGGGTAGTTGACCGGATCGGTGTTGAACTCATAGAAAGGGTCGCGCACCACCATACCAAAAAGCTCGCGCTCGGTAGGAGTGCGCTGGCGCAATGGGGGCGTAGACTGCGCCTGGGTTAGGCCGGGTACGCCCGTGGGCGGGATTCCGGCTAGAGTCAGCACCGTGGCAAGGACTAGCGCGAGCGGGAGGCGCGCACGGCGAAATGCCGATTGGTATATGTGGCGTCTGTTCACCGGATGCATATGCCAGTCTCTCGTATGCGAAGTGTAGCGCGGCCCATAGCCTGAGCTGCGGTAGCGCTCGATTGTTTAGACGTACAGGGGACCAGGCCGGTTGCGAAGGGCAGCCACAACCGGGCGCGGCCGGACAACGCGTGCCGTTGCCCGGTCGCGACAATTATACCACCGATTTATCCGGTCGATGAGTAAATGTGGACAGTTCGCAACGGGATATCCTGCGCGCTTAACTAGTGCCTGTCCACGATGCCAGGGGGAGTGATTGGCAGCTTGTTGGCCTGCCACTCGATCATGCCGCCGTCGAGGTTGACCGCGTCCAGACCAGCTTGCCTGAGGATGGCCGCGGCGTAGTGGCTGCGGTTGCCGCTGCGGCAGACCACGATCCATCGCCTGTCGGTGTCAAGCTCGCGCCATCGCCAGGGCAGCTGGCCCATGGGGATGAACTTTATGCCGTCAATGTGTCCGCGGTCCCACTCGTCCTGCTCTCGCACGTCGAGTAGCTCGGCTTCGCCGCTCTCATATAATTGTTGCGCCGTCTTTGCGTCTACTTGCGGCACTGCGCCGCGCAGCCTGTTCATCGTGTAAAGTCTCCTGTTGGAAGCGACGGCAACTGAGCCGTAGCGTTCTCAAAGTAATCAGCGTTTGGCCAGCGCCTCCAGAGCTCGACGTATGTCAGGGTCTTCACTCTCCGGGTACGCTGTCCAGTCCTCGCTCATCGGTACGTCGGGCAGGACGCCCCGGCCCTCAAGCTCGGTACCGTCCTGCAGCCGGAATCCCTGCTGTGCAATCCAGAGCCGGGAGCCGTCCTCAAAGTCGTACCTGTAGATCGTTTCGGTGTTGCCTGCGGTCGGTCGTCCGATGACTACTGCCCGGCCGCGAACCTGCAAGGCGCCGGCCAGCACTTCGGCGTAGCTCTCCGTTCCGCCGTCGGTAAGTACGGCAAGAGGTATGCCGCCCAACCGCTGCTGAAGCGTCTTGCCCGTGATTGTGAACGGGAATGTGCTGTTCTTGTCGTAGAACTCGCCGACTTCTCCGCTGATGAAATTGCCGAGAATCTGCTCCAGTACCGATCTGTACCCGCCACCGTTGCCCCTCATGTCGAGGATTAGTCCGGTCATGGGAGGCTGCTCATTAAGCAGGCGAACAAGCTCACGGTCTACCTGGACGTCCATGTCACCGGTCCAAAGATCGGGGATGATCAGGTACCCGACCGATGGCGCCGACTCGAGCCTCCTGCCGGTCGGCGCTACGCCGCCCAGGATCCGCTCGCGCACGACTTCGATCTCGCGAGGGTTCGCGCCAGGCGAGATTACGGTGAGACGAACTGTCGTACCCTCAACGCCCCTTATGCGGCTGGGGTCGGTGCGCGGGTTATCGAAGGGCACGCCGTCGACATGGGTTATGCGGTCGCGGCGCTTGATGCCGGCGCGGTCCGCGGGGCTGCCGGGGAATACGTAAACCACCATTATAGAGCGTTCGCCGGGGCTTGAGATAATGCCG
>DASTEB010000247.1:0-2050 GCA_035710025.1 Chloroflexia bacterium | reverse complement strand
TAGCGGTCGCGGGCGGGCCTGGGCATTATGCAAAGGGCGTGATTGCAGTTGCAACAAAAGGTGTAGGGCGTACGGCAGGGGGACGATGAGCACAGAGGGCCGCAAAGCAGATCACATCCGCATCTGCCTCGAAGAGGACGTGTCGGGGCAGGGCATCGGCGCGGGCTTCGACCGCTACAGGTTCGTGCACCAGGCGCTGCCCGAGATCGCCCTGGCCGACGTGGACACCTCGACCGAGATATGGGGCAGACGGCTGCGCGTGCCGCTGCTCATCTCGTCCATGACGGGCGGTGCGCCGCGTGCCGGGGAGATCAACCGCAACCTCGCCCTGGCCGCGCAGGAACTTGGGCTTGCAATGGGCGTCGGCTCGCAGCGCGCGGCCATCGAGCGGCCCGAGCTTGAGGACACCTACCGGGTGCGCAAGCACGCGCCGGATATCGCCCTGTTCGCCAACATCGGCGCGGTGCAGCTGAACTACGCGTACGGTGTGGAGCAGTGCCGCCGGGCGGTGGACATGATAGAGGCCGACGCGCTCATCCTGCACCTGAACGCTATACAGGAGGCCGTGCAGCCCGAGGGCGATACCGATTTCCGCGGCCTCGCCGCCAGGATAGCGCAGGTGTGCAGCGAGGTAGGCGTGCCGGTGATAGCCAAGGAAGTAGGCTGGGGCATCTCGGCTCAGGCTGCCCGGCTGCTGTGGGACGCGGGCGTGTCGGCCATTGACGTCGCGGGGGCGGGCGGCACGTCGTGGAGCCAGGTGGAGGCCCACCGCATCCCCACCGAGGCGGGCCGGCTGGTGGCCGAGGCATTCGCGGGCTGGGGCATCCCGACTGCCGAGAGCCTGCGCATGGTGCTGGAGGGCGGCGTGCCCGACGGCGGCAAGGTGTTCGCCAGCGGAGGCGTACGTAACGGCCTTGATGCCGCGAAGGCGCTCGCGCTGGGCGCAGACCTGGCCGGGCTGGCGAGGCCGTTCCTCAAGGCGGCCGCTATGTCGCCCGAAGCGGCGGTCGAGCTTGGCGGCGTGCTGCGCGACCAGCTTCGCATCGCCATGTTCGGCATCGGGGCGCGCGACCTCGGCGCTCTGCGTGGTACGCCCCACCTCGTGGAAGCGCCCCGGCCGTGAGCGTACACGGCCTGGACCACGTTCAAGTAGCGGCCCCGCGCGCGCCGGGCGTCGAGGAGCGGGCCCGAGCGTTCTACACAGGGTTGCTCGGCCTCGAAGAGATCGAGAAGCCCGCGTCACTCCGGTCGAAGGGTGGGGTGTGGTTCTCACTCGGAAGGGGTGAGCTACATATCGGCCTTGATGACGGATTCAGGCCCGCCCTGAAGGCCCACCCGGCGCTTGAGGTGACCGGGCTGGACGAATTGCGGATACGGCTGGAGGCCGAGGGGCACGTTACGTCGGACGCCGAAGAGATCCCGTACGCGCGCCGCTTCTACATTAGCGACCCATTCGGCAACCGCCTGGAGATCATAGAGCGTATGGAGGTCCCGTGGTAGACGACAAGCCCAACGCCGCGAAGGTCGGGTGGCGCCCGATCTCGACAACGTACCCCTTCAAGAGCCAGTGGCTCAGGCTGCGCACCGACCACATCGAAATCGAAGGGGGCGACCCCATCGACCTTACGTACCACGAGCACCCGCAAGCCGTGCTGATCGTGCCGGTCACGCGGGACGGCGACGTCATACTGATCCAGCAGTACCGCTACACCCGCGACGAATGGCTGCTGGAGGTGCCCGCCGGGGGCACGCACGACACAGGCGACTCGAAGCTGGAGGAGGTAGCGCGCAAGGAGCTTCGGGAAGAGACGGGGGCCTCGTGCGACGAGATGGAGTACGTCGGGTCGTTCTACCCGTTCGTCGCCCAGGCCGACGAGGAGGACCACGTGTTCATCGCGTGGGAGGCGCGGCTCGACGGCAAGCCCGAGTGGGAGTACACCGAGAACATCATGCTCAGCGCGCTGCCGGCCCTGGACGCCATCAGGATGGCGCGTTCGGGCGGGATGAAGTCGGGGCAGGCGGCGATGGCGCTGGTGCTGTGCGAGGCGAA
>DASTEB010000246.1:0-13766 GCA_035710025.1 Chloroflexia bacterium | reverse complement strand
CGAGGTGGCGAAGGAGCTGAAGATCAGCCCGCAACTCGTCGCCGAGCGGGTCAAGGCGCTACACGAGTTCAACCCGATGCTCGGCTTCCGCGGCTGCCGGCTCGGCATCATCTACCCCGAGATCACCGAGATGAAGGCCCGCGCGATCTTCAAGGCCGCCCTCGCGGTCAAGAAGGAGGGCGTCGAGGTGCTGCCCGAGGTGATGATCCCGCTGGTCGGCAACATCACCGAGCTCAAGATCCAGGAGGAGCTGGTGCGCCGGGTGGCCGAGGAGGTCTTCGCCGAGGTCGGCGACAAGATCGACTACCTCGTCGGCACCATGATCGAGCTGCCGCGCGCGGCGCTCACCGCGGATGAGATCGCCCAGACCGCCGAGTTCTTCTCGTTCGGCACAAATGACCTTACGCAGACCACGTTTGGCTACTCCCGCGACGACGCCGAGGGCAAGTTCCTGCTGCAGTACGTGGAGCAGGGCATCCTCCCTGAGAACCCGTTCCAGACGCTCGACCCGGACGGCGTCGGTTACCTCGTGCGCATGGGCACCGAGCAGGGCCGCCAGACCCGCCCCGACCTGAAGGTAGGCATCTGCGGCGAGCACGGCGGCGACCCGGCCTCGATCCACTTCTGCCACGAAGCAGGCCTGAACTACGTCTCGTGCAGCCCCTACCGCGTCCCCGTCGCCCGCCTGGCCGCAGCCCAGGCCGCCCTCGAATCCGTCGAAAAGGACAAGTAAGAATCTGTGAAACGCAAAGGCGCAAAGACGCAAAGATTCTGAAGGAGTCTAGAGGATGGGCAGAAGCCATGGGCCAGGTGGCGATGAGCCGAGCGATGCACTGAACACTCTTTCTAACCGAGTAATTGGTGCGGCGCTGGAGGTTCATCGAGTGCTTGGCCCCGGCTTCTTGGAATCCGTCTACGAAGAAGCGCTCGCCAGAGAGCTTGAATTGAAGGGGATCCCTTTTGCCTCGCAGCAGCCGGTGGCCGTGACCTACAAGGGCAAGCAAGTAGGTGAGGGAAGGATCGATCTGCTTGTGGCCGATTCTCTGGTCGTAGAGTTGAAGGCTGTAGAGTCTCTGCTGCCCGTGCACACCGTTCAACTTCACTCCTATCTCAAGGCCACAGGGCTCAAGCTCGGCCTCTTGATCAACTTTAATGTCCCTCTATTGCGTGACGGCGTCCGAAGAGTGATACTGAAAACCCTTCAATAATCTTTGCGTCTTTGCGCCTTTGCGTTTCCTTCCAAAATCTATGGAACACACACCAAGTACGGTTCGCGAGCGCCTGGAGCGGGAGGAGTACGCGCGACTCTCTCCGCTGGCGGCGAAGGCGGCTGAGGCTACCCGGCCCGTGCCGGAGGAGGAGTCGCCGGTACGCACCGCCTTTCAGCGCGACCGCGACCGCATCATCCACTCCAAGTCGTTTCGGCGGCTAAAGCACAAGACCCAGGTCTTCATCGGTCCCATCGGCGACCACTACCGCACCCGCCTTACTCATACGCTCGAGATGTCGCAGATAGCCCGCACCATCGCGCGCGCCCTGCGCATGAACGAGGACCTCACCGAGGTCGTCGCGCTGGCCCACGACATGGGCCATACCCCCTTCGGGCACGCGGGCGAGGACGCCCTGCGCGAGATCTACGACCCGACCTTCAAGCACAACGTCCAGTCGCTGCGAGTGGTCGACTACCTGGCCCGCGACGGGCAGGGCCTCAACCTCACCAACGAAGTGCGCGAGGCGCTGGTCACGTCAACGCCGGTCGAAGAGGGGCTGGCGTCCGAGGGCAAAGGCTACGGCTCCATCGAGTCGAAGATCGTCAAGCTGGCCGACACCATCGCCTACATCAACCATGACACCGACGACGCCATCCGCGCGCGCATCATCACCCGGAACGACCTGCCCGGCGTCGTGCCCGAGGTGCTAGGCCGCTCGAACTCCGAGCGCATCAACTCACTCGTCACCGACATCATCGAGCAGAACTGGGCGCTGGCCTATCCCGACCCCCACCTGGCGGCGCAGGACCCCTGCTCAATCGAGCTTGTCATCAGCCCGAAGGTAGAGGAAGCCGCCAACCTGCTCAAGCTATTCCTCTACGAGCGCGTGTACGTCGGCTCCGAGGCCAAAGACGAAGAGCCGAAGGTACACCACCTGATCCGCTCGCTGTTCGACTACTTCTGCGAGCACACCGACGAATTGCCCCCCGAAACGCGGGCCAACCCGCGCGGCGAGCCTGTGGAGCGCCTCGTCGTGGACTACATCTCCGGCATGACCGACCGGTTCGCTATCGCCACGTTCGAGCGGATCTTCGTGCCCCGCTCCTGGGATATAAAGTAACGCCGGTCGGGCCCGTCCTCCCACAATAGAACTCTTGACGCCCCTCCCGTTGTGTAGGTTAATAGGGAGCAGAAGGGAGGACACCCCATGTCCAGATGGGACGGCCCCGTCTCCGTCGTCGAAGACCTCGATCCCGAGCCTGAGCAGCCGCCCGGTCGGTCTCAGCGGCGCGACCTCGTCCTCGGGCTGCTGATTCTCGCCGGCGTGCTCGTCTTCGCGGGCTGGCAGTGGTGGTACCAGGAGACCCGCCAGTCCAACTACACCGCCGCGGTCGAGGCCCTTGAGCGCCGCGACCTCGACGAGGCCCGCTCCCTCTTCGCCGAGGCCTCCGGCTATCGCGACGCCGACTCGCGCGCCGGCGAGGTTGACCGGCGCATCGCCCTTCGCGACTCCCTGTACAAGGCAGCTACCTCGCACATCGCGGTGAAGGATTGGGTAGCAGGCCTTGCCGACCTGCGCGCCCTGCACAAGATCCAGCCCTCCTACCGAGCCAGCAGCCACCTCGAGCGCATGGCGGTCGCGGAAATCGGCAGCCAGGCACTCGAGCACGGGGTTGCGCAGCGCGAGCCGCCCGGCGGCCCCGCGGGCCTGTACTACCGCAGGGACTCAGAATGGCTGTACCTCCCCGGCAGCGATCTCGACAGCCGGGTGCGCGGCTACGGGTCGGTGGGCCTGCTGGTGTACGACGCGCCCGCCGCGAGCGGCGGGGGAAAAGCCCGCACGATCCTGCTGGCAAACTTCCTCGGGCCTGAGCCTGTGTCCACCGTGCTGCCTTTCGACCCCAATGTCTACGGCGACTTTCGCTGGAACGAGCAGGGCGTGTGGGCGTTCCGCTACGGGCAATACTCAACGCCGGGCCGCGCTCCCGTAACGAACGCCATGCACGGCGTGGAAGCAGCGTTTATGCGCTTCGGCAGCAGCGCCACCTACAACGTCGCCTTCGAGAATACGGGCGGTGCTATGGGCGAGGTGCTGGTGGACGTCGACCTCACAAGCGACCACTACCTCATGGCCTCGTGGACCGGCGCCGCTCGCTTGAGCAGCGAAGTGCTGAGCAACACCGTCGTGTCACTCTCCGCCGCCACCGCCGGCTCGCCGCCGCGTATGATTTACGCAACCACGGGCGTGGGCATTGACGGCGCACGCTTGAGCCGCGACGGGCGGTACGCGCTGGTCACAACCTACACGTCCCCGCCGGGCGCAGGCTCGGTCTACCGCCTCCTGCTGTTCGACCTGCAGTCCGGCGGCCAGCCGCAACAGCTTGACGGGGTCCGGGTGCGCAACTTGGGAGGCGATGAGGGACGCACCCGCTGGATCTCCTCGACCTTCATCGATTCGGGCGCGTACGAAGGCAACGTGCTCGCAGCTGTGTTTAACTACGACCACACCCACCTGCGGATGTACGACCCAGCCCTGCCCGAGGAGCCGCTGTTCGACGTCGAGGTGCCCACGCCCACCGGCCTGCAGTGGGCAGTGTCGCGCGCCGACGAGCGCGGACTCGTGGTGAACGGCGCGCTGTCCACTTACTCCCCGCCTTACGGGCGCAGCGACGCCCAGACCGTGCCCGTGGTAGAGATCTCCGCCAGCGGTCACGCGACCCAGACAGGCGTGCTCGTCAACAAGAGCGGCACTCCCCGCGCCGTGGACCTCGCCCCCGACCACCTGGCCGTGGTCAGCGTGCTTAGCGAGGAGGACACCTACATCTGGATCGTGAACAGCGTCCCGGCCGGCAACGCTGGGCAAGCCCAGGTGCGCCCGACCACGATCTACACCCAGTACGTGCCCGGCTCGGTGGGCCTCAAGGTACCGGCGCCCGTGAACGTGGGCGACGGCCTGCTCGTGTACGTCGAAGACGAAAGCCTGCGCGTGCGCACCTACGACGGCGGGATCGATGTTCCACTCGAGGAAGGCGTGCGCGTACTCTATCCCCGCCGCTACGTGCACGACCGCACGCCCGTGCTCCGCTAGCGTTATCCCGTTCTCACTCTCCCTTCCACTCCGCTAACGTGGTGGATAACTTGCCATGTCCGTTGCTACCGGACCGTTCCTACTGAGTTATATTAACTGGAACACTGGAACCCCACCTTTCCACATCATACTCCCCACTCGACCCGCCTCGCGTCCCCTGCCTACCGGCGCAGCACTTCATTCTCGCACTTCCTACCGATGCCCATGGGTGACGACGTTATAGCCGAGATCAAACAGCGGCTCGACATCGAGAGTGTCGTCGGGGAGAGCGTGCGCCTCTCCCGCGCAGGGCGCAACCTCAAGGGCCTCTGCCCCTTCCACTCCGAGAAAACCCCCTCCTTCGTAGTCTACCCCAAGGACGGCTCGTATCACTGCTTCGGCTGCGGGGCCAACGGCGACATCTTCAACTTCCTCATGAAGACCGAGGGGCTCGACTTCCGGGGAGCCCTCGAAAAGCTGGCCGCTAAAGCAGGAGTCGAGATCAAGCCGCGCGACGAGCAGGCCGCGGCCGAGGACCGCGCCCGCGAGCGCCTCAAGGAAGCCTGTGCCGCCGCCGCCTCGTTCTACCAGAACCTGCTGCTCAACCACCCAGCCGCCGGGCCTGCCCGCGCCTACGCCGAGAAGCGCGGCCTCACCCAGTCGACCATCGAGACCTTTCAGGTCGGCTTCGCGCCCGACTCGTTCGATGCCCTGGGCAACTACCTGCTGGGCCGCGGGTACAGCGCCGCCGAGCTTGTCGAGGCGGGGCTTGTGGCCGAGCGCGAGTCGGGCGGGCACTACGACCGCTTCCGCAACCGCCTCGTCTTCCCCATACGCGACGCGAAGGGCGCCGTGGTGGGCTTCGGCGGGCGCGCCCTGGGCGACAACACGCCCAAGTACCTCAACTCGCCCCAGTCGTCCATCTTCGACAAGAGCAGCATCCTGTACGGCTTCGACCTCGCCCGCCCCCACATCCAGCGCTCGGGCCAGGTGGTGATCGTCGAAGGCTATATGGACGTGGTGATCGCCCACCAGGCCGGGCAGAACAACGTCGTCGGCACCATCGGCACGGCCCTCACCGACCACCACGCCGAACTGCTCAAGCGCATCGCGAAGCGCGTGATCCTCTCCCTCGACCCCGACACCGCCGGCGACCTGGCGGCACTCAAAGGCTCCGAGGTGCTGCAGGAACACGCCGACAAGATCGTAGTGCCGATCCGGGGCGAGCGCGGAATGCTGGGTGTGGAGCGCCGCTCTCAGGTCGAGATCCGCATCATGCAGCTTCCTCGCGGCACCGACCCCGACGAGCTGCTCCTTTCGGACGGCGGCCCGGCGAAGTGGGACGCCCTGCGCGAAGAGGCGTTGCCCCTGGTGGACCACGTAATCAACGTGGTCGCCGCCAAGTACGACCTGTCGAGTGCCCGTGGCAAGTCGGACGCGGTAGGCGAGTTGGCCCTGTTCGTGCGCGAGATTGGCGAGCCTGTGCAGCGCGCCCACTACGTACAGCGTGTGGCCGCGGCAATCCGCGTGCCCGAGGACGCCGTGCAGGAAGCCGTCGGCCGCGCCCGCCCGCAGCAGCGCAGGCCCGAGCGCCGCACGCCCGCGCCACAACCCGGCCCGGCAGGCGGCCCCGCGCCCGGCGAAGCGCCGAAGCCCCAGCCCGACCCCGTCACCCCCGAGGAGCACCTGCTCAGCCTCGTTTTGTCATACCCGCAGACGACATGGATGGCGGGCGCGCCGGAGTCTGAGGACTTCACCCGCCTGGAGAACAGGCTGATCTACGAGGCGCTCGCGCACGCCGCGTCCGAGACGACCGACCGCACCACGCCTAACGCCGATGAGATCCGCCAGGCCGCGCTCGACTCGCTGGACGATGCGCTGCGCCCTCACTTCACGCGCATCGCCTCGCGCCACGAGCCTGACCTGTTCCGCTTCGCGCTGCCCTACGAGCTTGAGAACCGCCTCAAGCGCCTGCGGCAGCACAACGACCGCATGTGGCTCCAGCAGTGCCAGCTAATGATGCAGGAGGCCCAGGAATCGGGCGACAACGACACGATCAATAAGCTCATGCCTCTACTCGCACGATCGCTCGCTCGCTTCCGCCATTACAACCCCAAGCCCAGCACGGTATTCAGGGACAGCCGCGACTAGGCCCATTATCCCGCAATCTTCTTCTTGCCAACCGAACTTTGTCCCTGCCGCCGCAAGGCGAAAGGAGGAAAACACAACTACAAACGTATTGACTGAGCCCGGAAGCGCCGGGGATAATGTCGGGGCCGGACGGCAGAGAGCCGTCCGGGGTTTTCCGCATTTCGCTCGCCCAGCCTCTTTACACTGCAAGTCCGCAGCGCCCAGGAGAACCAACAATGACCTCGCGGTCAAGCCACTCCCGCCCCGAAACTGAATACCAGCAACGCCCCCGGCCGCATAGAGCGAGTTTCCCGCCGGCCAACGGGCCGCGGCTTCGGCTGCTGCAGCCCGTTCGCGTCGACCCGGACAGTACGTACGAGACAGATCAGAGACCTATCGAAGAGCGAGAGGAAGGAATCAGCATGGCGACCGCGGAATCCTTAGACGATCTTCAAGTGCACGCCCCCCGTCAGAACAGGCGTGACAACCTCACGATGCTGCAGATAGACGACCTGTGCGAGCAGATGGTCCATCTCGGCATCGTGCCCATTGACGACACTGTAACGATCCCGGAAATCACGGACGAGACCCCCGATCCCCAGGTCGAGGTAGAGGACGAGTCCCAGATTGACCTGGGCGCGGTCCTCGAGGGGATCAGCATTGACGATCCTGTCCGAATGTACCTGCGCGAAATCGGCCGTGTTTCCCTGCTCACGGCCGACCACGAGGTTGCCCTTGCCAAGCGCATGGAGCGCGGCGAGGCCCTCAACACCTTCGTGCGCGAGCTTGAGTACAACTACGGCTTCACTCCGCCCGCAGAGCTAGTCTGCCTCGAAGTGTACGAGTCGCTGGTGAACAACTGGCGATTGCTGGAAGAAGTCTACGTGTCACACTACGCCGAGCGCCCGCCGCGCTCGCGCCGCAAGCTACTTTCCTCGCTCTCGCCCGCCGATAATATCGACCAGTCGGTGCTCCGCAAGCTCGCCGTGCGCGAGGGAGGCACCCCCGAACGGATCGCTGACGAGGTCCGCAACACACTCCTCACAGCCGCCATGCTCCCCGAGCTATTGCAGGAAGCGTTCGACGAAGGCGAGTGGCCGGACAACGAGGTGCTCGCCGCCATCCTGCTCGGCGAGGAGGACGGGCTGGAGAGCCACTGGAACGCCATCATGGAGGATGGCCGCGTCGCCCGCAAGCATCTGATCGAGGCCAACCTGCGGCTGGTCGTGTCGGTCGCCAAGAAGTACACCGGCCGCGGCATGACCCTGCTCGACCTGGTGCAGGAAGGCAACCTCGGCCTGCTGAAAGCGGTCGAGAAGTTTCGCTACAGCAAGGGCTTCAAGTTCTCCACCTACGCGACCTGGTGGATCCGACAGGCCATAACCCGCGCCATTGCGGACCAGGCACGCACCATCCGCATCCCCGTTCACATGGTCGAGACGATCAACCGCGTGATGAAGACGTCGAGGCGACTTATGCAGGAGATCAGCCGCGAACCCACGCCCGAAGAGATCGGCATCGCCGTCGGCATGCCCGCCGATAGGGTGCGCGACATCCTCAAGATCAGCCAGGAGCCGATCTCGCTGGAGACCCCAATAGGCGAGGAGGAGGACAGCCACCTGGGCGACTTCATCGAGGACGTGAAGGCAATCGCGCCGTCAGATGCCGCGTCGCACCGCCTGCTCAAAGAGCAGCTATGCAACGTGCTCAACTCGCTCTCCAAGCGCGAGCGCAAGGTGCTCCAGCTTCGCTTCGGCCTGGAGGACGGGCGCAGCCGCACGCTCGAAGAGGTTGGCCGCGAGTTCGGCGTGACCCGTGAGCGCATCCGCCAGATCGAGACAAAGGCCCTGCGCAAGCTCCGGCACCCGTCGCGCTCCAAGAAGCTCAAGGACTACATGGATTAGTCAGTTTGCAGTTATACTTGAGGGGCGGCCGCGAAGCCGCCCCTTCTGATTTCTCACCCACGGCACACCGGGAGGCACATAATGGCACTACCGCCGAACCGTATGCTCAGACTGTTCGCCCTTTTGACCGCGCTGCTGCTATTGTCCGCCTGCGGCACTCAGCCCGGTGGGCAGACACAGCCCGAGCCGACCCCCGGCCCAACGGAGACGACCATGCCTGTCCCACAGGAACCGACGCCCGCCTCGGGCACACCAACCCCCGTGCTGCAGCCCTATGCCAACATCACAAGGGAACAGTACGAGGAGGCCATAGCGAAGTGGCGCACCGCCGGCGTGCAGCGCTACCGCATCAGGCTGGATTACGGCGCTTTCAGCATCTTCGGCGGCACGTGGACACTCACGGTGAATTCGTCGGCCGGGCGGCCCGTGGTGGAGGAGTACGCCACCGATCCGGGTGGCCGCGGCGCCGGGGCCACCCCCACGCCCGCGGACCTGCACAACTTCACCGTCGAGGGGTTGTTCGAGAGGGTGGGGGAGATAATCACCAACTCCCCGCCCGGCGGGCCGACCTCCATTCCCCCGGCGGGCAGCGATCTCAGCATGTACCACCTGGTCACCTTCGACCCGACGCTAGGGTATCCCACCACCGTCGAGCAGCACCCCAACACGGGACCTGAGATGCAAATAGCCGACGCCGACGTCGTGTACCGGGTGGAATCGCTGGAGGTGCTGGAGCCCGCGGTGCCGGGTATGCCCATTACGGGGGAGCCTAAGCCGTAGCGGGCTAATGCTCGAACGGCGCCATCTCCCCGGCCTCGACCGGTACCGGCAGGGTATTCTCGGGGAGCGGGTAGGGGCAGTTGTAGCGCGGGCTGTACGCGCACAGGGGGTTGTACGCGCGGTTGAAGTCGATGACATAGTCCTCGCCGTCGCGCCGGGGGATGTCGAGGTAGCGGCCCGCGCCGTAGGTCTGCCGGCCCGTGGTGGCGTCTTTGAACGGCACGAACAGCTCGTCGAAGCCGGGCGGCTCGGGCACCATACGGTAGGCGGTCAGCCCTAGCTCTTGCCCGTCGTGCTCGAACACGAACCGCCCGTACATCTCGAAGTCGCGCAGGTCGCCTATAGAAGTGAGCAGCTGGACTCGCTGCCCTGTGCCCGGCGCGCTACGGTCTAGCCTCGCGTGCTTGCGCCACTCGTCGGCGAGCGGGAAGTACAGCGGCCCCTCGAACCCCTCGGGCGCGGGCGTTCCCCGCCAGGAGAACTCGTTTAGAAAGTAGTCGCGCGTCTCGTCGCGGCTCTGCTCAAGCTGGGTGGCCCACGCCTCGCGGTCGAATGGTTCGTCCATACCCCCACCTTCCCTACAGCGGCAGCGCGCCAAGCCTGCGCGCGATGCAGTCCAGTCCGGCCCCCGCGGCCGCCTCGACCTTCATCGTGGCTTCGCCGTCGGCGCGCGTCGGCCCGATGTTCAGGATATACAGCGGCTTACCCTCTTCCCGGGCCTGCCGCGCCAGCCTGTAGCCCGACCACACCGTGAGCGACGACCCCACCACCAGCAGCGCGTCACACTCGCTCACCGCGCGCTGCGCCTGCTCCACGTACTCCGGCGGCACCGTCTCGCCGAAGAACACCACCGCGGGCTTGATCAACCCGCCGCAGCGCGTACAGGTGGGCACCACGATCTCCTCGGCATCGCCCGTCTCGTCGGCTGGCAGGCGCACGTGGCGGTTCTCCCATTCCAGCCGGGTCTGCGTCTCGGTGCGCGGCTCGCGGTGCCCGCACTCGATACACTCCACTGTGCTGTTCTCGCCGTGCAGCTCGGTCATGCGGCGGCTGCCGGCCTTGCGGTGCAGCCCGTCCACATTCTGCGTGACGAGCCAGTGCAGCCGCCCGGCGGCCTCCATGGCGGCCATCGCCTGGTGCCCGGCGTTGGGCGCCGCGTTTCGGAAGCGTGGATAGCCGTTCAGGCTGCGCGCCCAGTAGCGCCGTCTCACCGCGGCGTTGCGCACGTAGTCGGCGAAGTAGATCGGCGTGTGCCGCGTCCACAGCCCTCCTGCGCTCCGGTAATCGGGAATGCCGGACTCGGTGCTGATGCCGGCTCCGGTCAGCGCCACGG
This sequence comes from Chloroflexia bacterium, assembly GCA_035710025.1. Lineage (GTDB taxonomy): Bacteria > Chloroflexota > Chloroflexia > QHBQ01 > JADMIH01 > JADMIH01. The sequence continues at coordinate 3,341 of DASTEB010000246.1, read as the reverse complement.
GGCGTCGTGCGCCCGCCAGCGCCTCGGCCAGCGGCGCGACGCTCTCCTCGACCCTCTCATTGTCCACGCGCTCGTACATTTCGACTGATTATACCAGAGCAGCCGCCGCCTCCCATAGAACGAGGCAAGCCCACCCGTGTAGGTAGGCCTGCCTGTCAAGGGGCTCGGTGCAGTGTCGAGGTGCTGCGCCGACCGGCGTCTTACAATTGTGCCCGGCTCCGGGCTATCTATTCCCCCCGCCCTTGGGAGGCTTGTCAGGCTTTTCGGGCTTGTCGGGCCTGTTCTGCTGCCCGTGACCCTCGCCCTGGTTCGACCCGGGCTGTCCGCCCGACTGAGGGGTCGGTGTGATCTGCGAGCACCCACCCGGTGGGGCAGGGATTACGTCGCCGTGGCCCTGGTGCGCGGGAATCGCGGCCTGGGCCACCGTGATCATCACGTAGGGGTTGGTGGGCGAGTTCGTGCGGTGACAGATCGTCACCTTGGCGCCCGCAGTTACCGTTGCCGTGGTTGTAGCCGTGGCGGCTGTAACCGTAGGCGATGCGGTGCCGGTTGCCATTGGGGTAGAGGTCGCCACCAACACCGTGCCGGTGGACGTAGGCGTTAGGGCCGGGGCCGTGGCTGTCGGCGTGCGCGTTACTAGCGCTGTCGCGGTTCCGGTCGCCGGCACAGTGCCTGTCGCGAACGCCGTACCGGTGGGCGAGACTGTGCTCGTCGCGGTCACCACGCCGGTCGGCGTAGCTGTGTTTGTGAGCACGGGCGTTGAGGTCATCGTGACCGGAACGGTGGCCGTGGGGGTGGCGGTCACGGTGACTGTGCCCGTGGCCGTGACCGGCGGGGTCACTGTATGCGTCACCGCGTCAGTCAGTACCGTCGTTGGGATCCTTACCTGTAGCGGTGAGATGTCGCCCTGGGCCGCCACCCCTGCGTTTAGCGTGCGCGTTTCACCGCGAACGGCAAACGCAGCGAGCAGGATCAAGCCCAGAAAGGCGAAGACGAAAAGCGAGAACTGGCTCGCGATCCTGTTTCTCTGACGTGATTCCATAGGGTCTCCTCTCAACTCGATTTGCAGCCGGAGTGCAGGACGTAATTTGCCCGTACTGCACGCCCCTCTGTCCGCAAGCCTTGAGAATAGCTTGCCCACGTCCCTTAAACGACGCCGGGGCAGACGAGATTACGTCCAGGGTGGCAAGTTACAGCAAATTCAGTACCGTACAGACCGCTACGGCCGCATCGCTCCACTTCGTTTCATGGCCTGCCCCCGGCTCGTTCTCACACAAAAAGCAGGTCCACCATTACGGTGGACCTGCCTGACCGGGGAAGTATGGTAGCGGCGGGCTGCTACCGACGATCTGCTCCCGGATACTGCTACTTCTTGCCGCCGCCCTTATCCGGCTTGTCTGGCTTGCCCTTGTCCTCTTGCGCAGGCTTGTTCTGCTGGCCGTTGCCGTTGTTCTGCGGCGGAGCGGGCGGGTTGGCCTTGGGCTGAGCAGGCGCGGGCTTGGTCACCTTCTTCTGCGTATTCTGCTTCGGTTGTGTGTTCTGCTTGGGCGCCTGGTTAGCCTTGGGTTGCGTATTCTTGGCCGGCGCCGCCGTGGGCTGCGGGCAGCCTCCCGCCGGGGCCGGTATGATGTCGCCGTGCTTCTGGTGCGCGGGCAACGCCGACTGGTCGATCGTGATCATCACATAGGGGTTCTTGGCCGACGAGGTCGCGTGGCAAATCGTCACCTTCGCGCCCTGGGTACCCGTCACGGTGCCGGTGACCGTAGGCGAGACCGTGCCCGTCACCATGGGCGTGGCCGTCATCGAAGCGAGCGCGGTTGATGTGGCCGCGGCTACCGTACCGCTCGGCGTGGGGGTCAGCGTCTGCCAGGTGTCGGGGCAGCCGCCTGCCGGGGCCGGGATCAGATCGCCGTGGCCCTGGTGCGCCGGTAGCGCCGACTCGTCAACGGTGATCATCACATAGGGATTGTTGACGGCGCTGGTGCGGTGGCAAATCGTCACTTTCAGGCCGGGCGTGGTGGTCGTCGTCACGGCGACTGTTGCCGTGGCCGTACCGCTGGTAACCGAGGCCGTGGGGGTGGCGGTCGGCGGCGTGCCGGTCACGGTCGGCGTGGCGGTGGGCGGCGTGCCCGTGACGGTCGCCGTGGCGGTCTGCAGGGCAGAAAGGTCGCCCTGGGCCGCCATGCCGGCACGAAGGGCGCGCTCTCGCTCACTCGCATCGCACGCCGCGAGCAGGATCAACCCCAGCAAAGCGAGAACGAGTAGCGAGAATTTGCTCGCGATCTTGTAGACTTTATGTGTTTCCATTTGGTTCCCTCTCAACTCGAATTGCAGCCGGTAAGCAGATCGAAAATTGCAGATTGGGTCGCGCCCATTCTCAACGCAAGGCTGCGGGGAATCTTGCCTTACACGTCCCTATAACGACTCCGGCCCTTCTGAGTTAGTGTTTTGCGGGCCCTCCGAGCAATTAAAGTACCAAAGTACTAGCCTGCTCGCCGCCCGCTCCCCCATCCTTCCCATGCCCGGCACAAAAAGAGAGAGGGCCGCCAAGTGGCCCTCTCTCGTCGTCTAGCCCGCCGCAATGGGAGCATGAGCCGGACTAGTCTCTATTGTTCCTCTCGGCCTGCGCCTTGCGCCCTCGCAGACCGAGACCGACCATCAGCAACGCGCCGCCGAAGCCCAGGAGGGTAGCCAGCAGCATGAACCTGGTGTCCATGGCGCCGGTCGTGGGCAGAACCTCGGGAGGTGCGCCGCCGGGCAGAGCAGGCGGGGCTGCCGGGCCGGGGCCGGTCTCGGGCAGAGCCTCGCTGATCGGGGCGGCAGGCGGAGCAGCGGGAGGCTGCTGGGTCACGCCGGCTACCTGGCTCGTCGGCGTAGCCGTTGCCGCCGCTACAGTACTGGTCGCGGTAGCCGCGGCTGCCGTGTTGGTTGCCGTGGCGCCCGGTACGGTGGTATTAGTTGCCGTCGCCTGTGCGGGTGTGGTGGCGGTAGCTGTGGCCCCGCCGCCGGGTGTGTTGGTAGGCTGGACCACGGTCGTGTTGGTCGGCACCGGGGTCTTCGTCCGCGGAGTATAGGTGGCTTGCGGTGTGTAGGTGGCTTGCGGTGTGTAGGTAGGCTGCGGCGTCTTGGTGGGTATGGTGGTGTTGGTGGCCGTTGCGCTGGGCACTACCGGCGTGCTGGTGGAAGTGGGCGGTACGGGCGTGGATGTGCGGGTAGCGGTGGGCGGTACGCTCGTCTGAGTAGCCGTGGCCGAAGGCGGAACGGGTGTAGATGTGCGCGTGAGCGTGGGCACGACAACTGTCTGTGTCGCCGTAGCCGTCGGCACAACGACGGTCGCCGTG
>DASTEB010000245.1:0-4179 GCA_035710025.1 Chloroflexia bacterium | reverse complement strand
AAGATCGCCTTCATGTCCTGGCCGCCGATGTCCAGCACGAAGGACACTTCTGGGTCGAAGGCCTTTGCGCCCCGGAAGTGGGCCACCGTCTCGACGATACCCTCGTCCAGGCCGAACGCCGTGCGGATCAGGTCCTCTCCGTAGCCGGTCGCGGCGCTTCGCTCAATTCGGGGCGGCTGCCCGCAGGCCGCGAACTCCTCGCGCAGCTTCTCCAGCCCCTCCCGCGCCGCGCCTATGGCGTTGCCGCCGTTGTTGGCGTAGTGAGTGAACACCAGCCGCCCCTGCCGGTCGATTAGCGCCATCTTGGTGGTGGTTGAGCCGGAGTCGACGCCCAGGAAGCAAGGCTCGCCCCCTACCTCGCTCACCGACACCCGCTCGATGCGCTGCTGCCAGCGCGCCTTCTCCCAGCGCTCCAGGTCGGCCTCGCCGGCGAACAGGGGCGCGAGGCGGTGCGTGTCGGCGGACGCCGGACCGACCGGGGCGCCCAGTACCTCGCCTAGCTCCGAAAGGCGCATGGCGTGCCCGTTGCCGTTCTGGGCCAGCGCGGCGCCGCAGGCCGACAACAGCTCCATGTGCGGCGCGTCCAGCACGTGGTCCGGCCCGAAACCAAGCTCTTTCATGAAGGCGGCGCGAAGCGCGGGGATGAAGGTCAGCGGGCCGCCGCTGAACAGGACCAGAGGCTCGGGCTGGATTCCGCGCGCCAGGGTCGCGAGGATCTGCAGGACCACCGCGTGCAGGATCGAGGCTGCGATATCGGGGTGGGCCACCTGGCGGCTGAGCAGGTTCTGCACGTCGGTCTTGGCGAAGACGCCGCAGCGCGAGGCCATCGGGTAGACCCGGGTGGACGCTTCGGCCAGCGCGCCCACGTCGCCTACCGGCACGTTCAGCAGCGCCGCCATCTCGTCTATGTACGCGCCGGTGCCGCCCGCGCACGTGCCGTTCATGCGCATGTCGGGCATACCGTCGGGGCTGAAGTAGATCAGCTTGGCGTCCTCTCCCCCGATGTCTATCAGCGTGCGCACGTGGGGGTAGCGCCGCTTGACCAGCTCGGCCGCCGCGATCATCTCCTGGATGAAGGGGATGTTGTAGCGGGTGCCCACGCCCATACCGGCAGACCCCGTGATCATGGGGCTGACAGCGACATCGCCCAGCGACTCTGACGCTTCGTCCAGAATGGAGCAGAGGGTCGGGGCGATTTCGGCCCTGTGGCGGCGGTAGGCCGAGAAGACCATCTCGTCTCGCGCGTCGAGCAGGGCTACCTTGGCCGTCACCGAACCGATATCGATGCCGAGCCGGTAGCTCAACGGCGAGCCGGCGCTGTGTTCAGGTGCTATGTGCATCTCAAGCAGGCCCCCTGCATCACCTGCAGATGCCGCTACCGGGGTGGGTCGAGAGGGGGTCGCGGCGTGATGCTCGCTGCACGCAATGGGCGCAAAGTGGTCGCGGTGGTATTACATGATTGTAGGCGGCTTTGGTTGAAATTCCGGTGGATGGGGGTAAGAAAGTGGTGACCGGTTCGGGCAGGCGAGCAAGGCGAAGCGCCCCCGCGTTAGCAAGGGGCGCCTCTGTGTGCTGTCCGCCCGGCCTTGAGGGCCGCGACGGGGTGGAGCAGTCCTGTCGCGGCCGCCGGGCCTAGGGCTGGACCTGGCAGTTGGGGAAGAAGGTGTTGCCGACTATCTTGGAGGTCTGCCCCCTCGTGACGTTGTTGTTCGGGCGGAAGTATGGCCTGTTGTCCGGGGGCACGCACGGCTCGCCGGGGCCGCCGCACGCATACCCGCTCATCACGCCCCGCGCTACCAGCCGCTCGATGAACTCATAGAAGGTGTGGCCCGGCGGCACGTCCTCGAACGTCTGCCCCGACACCGGCTCGTTGAACTGCGCGGCGTTGGCCGTGATCTTGGACAGCTGCCCGCGTGTGGCAGTATTGTTCGGCCTGAAGTACGGCCGGTTGTCGGGCGGCACGCACGGCTCGCCGGGGCCGCCGCACGCGTAGCCGCTCATCACGCCCCTCGCTACCAGCCGCTCGATGAACTCGTAGAAGGTAGACCCGGGCGCGATATCCTCGAACGTCTGCCCGCTCACAGGCTCGTTGAACCCGGCCGAGCTGGACGCGATCTTGGCAATCTGCCCCCTCGTGACGTTATTGCCCGGGCGGAAGTAGGGGTCGCTCGTGCCGTTACACGGCTCGCCTGTGCCGCCGCACGCGTAGCCGTTGATGATGCCGCGGCACGCGAGGCAGCGCACGTACGGGTAGAAGGTGTCGGTGGGCGGCACGTCGGCGAACTGCAGGGTGCACGCGGTGGGGGTAGGGGTGGAACCGCCCGGAGTGTTGGTAGGCGGAGGCGGCTGCGTGGGCGTGTCGGTGGGCACGGGGGTGGCCGTGGGGCCGCCCGGCGTCTGGGTAGGCAGGGGCGTATGGGTGCCGGTGTTGGTCGGCACCGGCGTATCGGTGGGTATGGGCGTGGCGGTCGGCCCGCCCGGCGTCTGCGTGGGCGGCGGGGTGCTGGTCCTCGTGGGCGTGCTCGTTCTGGTCGGCGTGCGGGTGATGGTAGGGGTCCGAGTGTTGGTCGGCGGCCTGGTGGGCGTCTGGCTAACGGCAAGAGTGGGAGTGCGGGTTGGCGTTCTCGTGCGCGTGGAAGTGGGCGTGGCGGTGGGCGGTGGCGGCGGGTCGCCCTCGTAGCGTGCCACGGCGAAATCGCTATTGGAGAAGCCCGCGGCGAGGATCTTGCCGTCGGCCTGGAGCGCTCCTGTCTCGGCAATGCCGGGGAAGGTGGTCAGCACCAGGCCGTCGATGCTGAATGTCGTGTCGAGCGTGCCGTTGGGATTGTACCGTGACAGCGCGAAGTCGTCCGAGCCGCTCTGCCCTACCGCTACGATCTTGCCGTTGGCCTGTATGAGCACTTCATTAGCGCTTTCGTCGTCGCCGAAGTCGGTGTTCACTCTGCCGTTGCCGCTGAACGAGGTGTCGAGCGTGCCGTCGGTCAGGTACCTCGCCAGCGCGAAGTTCTCTCCACCGGAGAAGGTAGCCAGACCCGCGGCGAGGATCTTGCCGTCGGTCTGCAGCTCTACGTCCAGGGCGTAGTCCATGTCGCCCGAGAAGTCGGTCGTAACCTTGCCGTCGAAGCTAAACGTGGTGTCCAGGTTGCCGTTGGAGAAGTACCGCGCCACGGCGAAATCGAGCGCAGAAGCCGTCGCCCCCGACGACCCGACAGCCACCACCCTGTTGTTCGCTGGCTGGATTACGATCCCGCCTATGCCGTCGTCTGCGCCGAAGTCGGTACGCTGCATGCCGTCGCCGCTGAACGAGGTGTCGAGCGCGCCGTCGGGCATGAACCTCATAAGGCCGAAATCCTCGTTCTCGAACAGATCGACGCTTCCCCCGAGCACGATCCGCTCGTCCGCCTGTATGGCTACCGCCTCGGCGGTATCGTAGCCCAGGTCGAAGTCCAGCGTGACGCGCCCGTTGCCGCTGAAGCTCGTGTCGAAGCTGCCGTCGGGATTATAGCGGGCCACCGCGAAGTTCCACAGCGTCACCGAGTTCTCCGCGTACCCGGCCACCACGATCTTACCGTCCGGCTGTATGGCGATGGCGTTGATAGCGTCGTTCAGGCCGAAGAAGTCGTGGGTCACCCTGCCGTCGCCCCCGAAGTTGTCGTCCAGCGTGCCGCCCGGGTTATATCGCGCGATCGCGAAGTCGCGGTTGCCGGCCGTGTTTGTCGCATAACCGGCCGCCACGATCTTGCCGTCCGCCTGTACCGCGATGGCGTTGACGCGGTCCGAAGCTCCGAAGAAGTCGGTGGTCTGCTTGCCGTCGAGAGAGAAGGTGGTGTCTAGGTCGCCGGGCGCGGCGTACGCGCTGAGCGGCTGCCCGATTGCCAGGAGCGCCGCGACGGCCACCGCCGCCGGCAGAGCCAGCGAGGTGCTCTGCCGCTTGCGGCGAAGCCTGCCAGTATGGTAAGTGTTTCCGGGGTCCATTATGTTGCCTCCTACTTGTGCTGCTTCGTTTACCTTTCCTTCCCTTCCGTTGCGCCGTTGCCTGGATAAGAAGGAGGACAGTATGCCTGCCAGGCGCCGGTCGAGAGGCCGGACGCATGGTAGGTCACAACATAGCAGCACGGCAGAGCCGCAACATCGCCAATTTCGGCTATTCCCGGCGAAGGCAACTGGCTATAATGCGGA
>DASTEB010000244.1:0-4605 GCA_035710025.1 Chloroflexia bacterium | reverse complement strand
GCCCTGACCGGGCGGCCCAGCATCGGGGCGATTGACCGCAGCCTGGTGATATGTAATACGTGATGCGTGACCTCACTTGAGCACCGATGCTTACTCCGCACTACCCGTACGGACAAGCTCACGCATCACGTATCACGCATCAGGACCATCACCTATTACTCCCCCATATGATATACTGGCGGCGACAATTCAGTATGGCACTGAAGGAGAAAGCATGGCAACCGATACGGAACTCCGGGAACTTGCCCAGGACGCGGCGGAAGTGGCGGAAGTGGCTACCCCGACCACGCGCCGCCGCAAAGGTCCGCGCGTCGACCCGAACGACCTGATCAGCCCGACGTGCATGATCTGGGCGATGTGGATCGGGCTGGGCCTGCTGGTGGCAATCATGGTGATGTGGGGCATCTCCAACGCGGACAAGATCGTGCAGTAGCCCCGGGAGCGCCGGAGCAATACGGTTGTGTGGACATAGCAGGGCTGACAGTCCTGCTATGCGCGCGTCTCTGCCCCTGAAGGCGGGGTACTCCCCGAAAGGTTAGTACCTACGGGTACCGGGGAGCAGGGCGAACTAGCCAAAGTGTGCTATAGACCGGAGGCGCGGGGTGGCTTACACTTGAAGCAGCAAGGGCGGCCCGCCGGTCGATTCAGGGTCCTGAAGGAAGCAGTTGGCGTGTGGCACTTCGCTGGCTTTGCAACGTCAGTGGGCCGCCCGAACCCGTCCTCCCGCTAACAAGAAATAGACACAGCCTTCCTATCTAGACAGGAGCAATCTTCGTGCTGCTACATGAGCGGCGATCTCGGATGTATACCGCCCGGCGTGCTTTCGGCACGGTGCCGGTGCTCGTCTTTCTCCTCGCCCTGATGCTCTTTACGGGCACGGGTGTAGCTTCGGCTTCGGACTTCGCCCAGGTGCTGCTGCGAGCGGTCGCGGCCTCGCTAACCTCGTCGCTGCTGTGCATCGCGGCCTACGGCTTCTACAGCTACACGGTAGACCGCACCCACGGTCTGTAATCGGCATAGGCGACAATCCACGGGCGGGCCTTGGTGCCTGGCCCGTTTTGTTTATCTGAGGCAACTAGCAGGGGCAACCCCCAGGTTGGGAGTCGCCCCTGCCGTTTCATGTGGTATGGGACGCGACTTCGCCTGCCCTTTACTCGCTAGCCGGTCTGCTGCGCCAGCGGCGGGCCGATCACCTCAACCTCGAACCGCTCAGAGAGCGCCTGTATACGCTCGGTGTCGTTGGGCTCGGCCCGCATAAGAGTCTCAAGCTCCACGAAGAAGCGCTGCAGGTCGCCGGGCGTGAACAGGAGCACCAGGCGAGCGGGCTGGTCACCGGCGTTTGCCCAGACGTGCGCCTCGCCGCGGGGTACGAAGACGAACGTCCCGGCGGGCGCCAGGAACCTGCGGCCGCCCGCCTTGAACTCGAACGTGCCCTCGAGCACGTAGAACGCCTCGTCGTTACGGTGGTGGATGTGCTCGGGCGGCCCGACCCGCGGGTCGGCGGTTACCTCGGAGAGGTCGAGCGCGCCGCCCGTCATGGCGCCCGTGGCCTTCCAGACGTGGCGCTCGTTCGGCCCGACGTTCAGCGCCTGCCCCTCGCCGGGCGCGAGCACGTAGCTCTGCGCCCGCGCTGTCGATACGCTCGATGTCATGGCTGCAACTTCACCTCCACTTTCCTTGCGACGTCGCGGGCGTTCTTCTCGCGCGTGTCCAGCCCCCAGGCGATTATCCGCACGGGGTGCAGGCGCATCAGCTCGGGGGCGTAGTGCGGGCCCCACTCCTTGCCGCCCTCGTCGACCAGCTCGACGTCGGCACGGACCTCGATGCCGTGCACCTGCCAGGGGGGCACAACGTCGTCGATCACGAACGCCACCCTGGGGTGTGCGGCCGCGTGGTGCCACTTCCTGGTGTTCTTCAGGTCAAGACCGCCGATGTCGATGGTGTCGGTGACCGGGTTGTAGCGGAACCCGACCGGCGCGACATGGGGGTTGCCCTTCGAGTCCACCGTCGCGAGCCGTCCAAGATGCTGTTCGGCCATGTATTCGATCTCTTTGTCGGTGAAAACGCTCATGGCGGTACCTCCGTGTTGGACCCCGCCCGGCCGGGAGACTGCGGTCGAGCCTCCCGGCCGGGTGGGTGCTACTTACTTAGCGCGTGCCAGTGCCGGCAGCAGGGGGATCGTCACCAGTCCGGCCGCGAGGTGCATCAGCATCGTGGCAGCTACGGTGGCGGGCTGCAGAGTGACGAACGGCGACCATCCCACGCCTGCTGTGATGGGGCTGAACAGGGAGAGGACGAGCGCCCACCCCGCGACCACCCGGAAGGTGTGTACCGGCCTCCGCGAGAACCTGACGACTCCCGCGAAAACGAGCGTTCCCACCAGCACGAGCACTATCGTGCTGATCGCCACGGACGGCTCCTGCAGTAGCATCAGGTCCGATGGGATCGCGCCCACCAGCACGCCTATCTCGCGCACGATCACCGCCGCGATGGCCGCGGCAACTGCCGTGACCGGCCCGGCCCACCACAGGCGCCTGGCCTCTACGCGTTCCTGCTCGTCCACGTAATTGGCTGCCGTGTTAGTCGTTGTTGTGCTTGCCATCTTATTGCCTCCTTTCTATTTAGTCGGCTATCTATGTGCCTCCGAAATGCCCTTGCCTCTCCGGGGCAAGGGGGCTGAATCAGGAGAGATTGGTACGCATCTGCATAATGAGCCGTCGGACAAGAGCCTGCTCGGCCTCGGTCATGCCCCTGAGGGTCTGCTCCTCCAGCCGCTTCCAGGCCTCGAGCACCGGCTTTTCGAGCGACCTGCCGTACTCGGTCAGGTACACCCGCGATACGCGAGCATCGGCCGGGTCGGGCTTGCGCACGAGGAAGCCCGCGGTCTCCATGCGCTGGAGCATCTTGCTGGCTGTAGGAGGCTCGACGCACATGCGCTCGGCCAGCTCTGAGTGGGTCTGGCCTTCCTCCTCCCACAGGTGGAATAGGGTCATCTCCTGCCCTGTGTGCAGGCCGTAGGTGTTCAGCAACTCCTCTGCGCGGTTGCGGTGTGCCCTGCACAGCTGCACCAGCTCAAACCCGATCAGGCTCTTGATTTGCATCAGCCCCTCCTGCATTAGTTAGACGGCTAAATAATACATCCAGATGCCGTCGCGGTCAATCGGTCCGGGGTCCGATTTTCGCGGTACTCCATCCGGGTTAATAGAACAGGCGGCTCCCAGTGTGGGGGCCGCCCATGCTGTTTCGCTCGGGAGGAGGCCTACTTCAGCCCGTCCATCACCTTTTCCATTACTTCCAGCCCTGCGTCGACGGTGGCTTCGTCGATAACCAGCGGCGGGCAGAAGCGGATAGTGTTGGGGCCTGCGCCCAGCAGCAGCACGCCCTGCTTGAACGACTCGTCCACGATCTTGTCGCGAAGCTCGCCGTTCATGGCACGCTCTTCCTTGTTGGTCACGATCTCGGCGGCGAGCATGAGGCCCTTGCCGCGAACGTCGCCCACGAAGGGATAGCGGTCGACCCACGTCTGCAGGCGCTTCTTCATGTAAGCGCCCACGCGCTCGGAGTTCTCCACAAGCCCGTCCTTAAGCAGGCGGATCGTGGTGAGCGAGGCGGCCACGGCCAGCGCGTTTCCGCCATAGGTGTTGGCGTGCGCGCCGGAGGGCCAGGTCATCATGCTCTTGCGGGCGACGATGGCGCCCATCGGCATGCCCGAGGCGATGCCCTTGGCCATGCACACCACGTCAGGCTCGATGCCCCAGTGCTCGATGGCGAACATCTTGCCGGTGCGCCCGAAGCCCGACTGCACCTCGTCCACCACCAGTGGGATCTCGTAGCGGTCGCACAGGTCGCGCAGAGCCGGGTAGAAGTCGTCGGGCGGCACGACGTAGCCGCCCTCGCCCTGGATCGGCTCTACGAAGATGCCCGCGACCTCGTGCGGCGACACCAGGTGGCGGAACATGGTCTTCTCGATGTAGTCCACGCACGCCCGGCCGAGCTTCTCCGTGGGGATTCCGAAGGGCGGGCGATAAGGGTTGGGATACGGCGCGTGGTAGATACCCGCGAGCAGAGGCTGGTAGCGGTTGCGGTGCAGGTATTTGCTGGACGAGAGGGACATCGAGCCGTAGGTGCGGCCGTGGAACGCGCCCAGGAAGCCGATGATCACCGGGCGGCCGGTGTGGTGGCGTACCAGTTTCATCGCCCCTTCGATCGACTCGGTGCCCGAGTTGGTGAGGAAGACTTGCTTATCGAAGTCGCCGGGGGTGATGCGGTTAAGCTCTTCGGCAAGCTCGACCACGTTAGGCAGGTAGAAGTCGGTGCCCGCCATGTGCACATATTGCTCGGCCTGCTCCTGGATAGCCTTGATGACTTCGGGGTGGCCGTGCCCGGTGTTGAGCACAGCGACTCCTGCGGTGAAATCGATGAAGCGGTTGCCGTCTACGTCCCACACGTGGCAGCCCTTGCCGCGGCTCATGACGAAGGGATAAGAGCGAGTGTAGGAGGGCGAGATTACTGCGTCGTCTCGCCGCAGAATAGGCTCAGCGTTCGGCCCCGGTAGCGGGCCGTGGATATCAGGTGCGACGCCTTCGGTGGGCGTTCCAACTTTGC
>DASTEB010000243.1:0-2640 GCA_035710025.1 Chloroflexia bacterium | reverse complement strand
GAGGGCTGCGAGTACGCGGCGCCTCGGCCCAAAACCTGCTAATTCTCCAGCCAGGGTAGTCCCATTCTTGCCCCGGGTGAACACATTGAGCGACACGACACAACCGGCGCCGCGCAGCTTCGACCTGCGCCACCTAACAGGCCCGTTCGACGTGGTGGGCGACGTACACGGCTGCCTCGACGAGCTGGTCGAGCTTGCCCGCACGCTGGGATATGTGGAAGACGCCGAGGCAGGGCTTGTTCACCGTGGTGGGCGCACCATGGTGTTCCTAGGCGACCTGGGCGACCGCGGCCCGGCCAGCGCGAGCACCTTCGCGCTCGCCATGGATATGGTCGAGCACGGCAGCGCGCTCTACACGCCCGGGAACCACTGCAACAAGCTCATGCGTTACCTGAACGGGCGAAATGTGCAGCGCGAACACGGGCTGGGCGGCACTATCCGCGAGGTCGAGGCGCGCGAGCAGGAGGAGCCCGGCTTCCGCGAGCGGCTGCGTCTCTTCATCGAAGGCGCACCGCTCTACCTGTGGCTTGACGGCGGCCTGCTGGTCGTGGCGCACGGCGGCATCAAGGAGCACATGATCGGCCGCGCAGGCAGCGATGTTCGCTCAATGGTGCTGTACGGCGACACGACCGGGCGCACCAACCCCGACGGCACACCCGAGCGCCTCGACTGGGCACAGCACTACCGCGGGGCAGCCACCGTCGTGTACGGACATACGCCGGTCCCAGGCCCCATGTGGCGCAACAACACCATCAACATCGACCAGGGCTGCGTGTTCGGCGGGTGCCTCTCGGCCGTGCGCTGGCCCGAACGGACCACCGAGCAGGTGCGAGCGCGCAGGCACTATTACACGGCGCGCACGCCCGGATTCATCGCCGATTTGCTGGCTCCGTCGGGCACCGAGGGCTGATTCAGGCCGATTCCAGGCCCAAAATGCACCGAAAACCCCGATTTCGCGCACAAGAGTGCGGAATTTGGGTGTAAGAATTATTGACTTGCCACGCGTGCACGTGTATAATCACGCTTGCGCGGCCCACGCACGGCCCCACACGCCAGGCGCGGGCGGCCAAGACCTTTCCACTACACTTTGGAGGTGTGACAATGCCACAGGCCTATTGTGTCAAGGACCGGAAAATGGTCGAGATGAAAGACCCGAAGGAAATCACGCTCAAGAATGGCCGCCCGGCCATGCAGGGCACCTGCCCCGAGTGCGGGACCAAGGTAACCCGCATCGGCAGCGGAAAGTAACGAGTGCAGGGTGCCCCTCTCGGGGCACTTCTTGCGTTAATGGCCCGCGCCGCCCCGGCACCCGCGCCGGTTCGGCAAGGCGCACGACCGGAGTGGCTGTCCATGGACGACGAGATGTTCGTTCAGCACATGATCTCGGCCATTGACGACGCCGAGGTGATATCACTCTTTTTCCCCTTGCTCCGCAGGGCGCTGGTAATTGACGCTCGCAGTACTCCTGACCTACCGCCCTTCATTGGCTTGATGCCGCAGGTCTCCTCGGTCGAGGAGCGAATCGCAATGATCGAGGCGCAGCGGCCGGAGATGGGAAAGATACGAGCTGTGCTGGCAGTACCGTGGCTCCGTTCCGTACGCGAGCTTGGCGAGCGTGGGATCGTTTCGGTATTGGTCGACAGGCTGGCGAAGTCCGGGCTTTCACCCGAAGCGTCGCGCCCGCGGCTGGAGAAAGCTCTGGACCGGCTGTGGAGAATCGAACGGCTGGCATTCGCGAGCATGATCCGCGGTGAGGGATACCAGACTATCTGGTCCAGCCCCCGCTAAGACCAACCCGGCAGGAATGGAATGACAGGAGGCACCCGTCGTGGGTGCCTCCTGTCGCGCGCCAATACCCCCTAGTACGTGTCGTCGAACACCTGGTAGCGGTAAAGCGTCGCTCCTGGCACCGGAGTGGGCAGAGGGTACTCCTGTACCGTGCCGTACAGCACCCAGATCTTGTCGACCGCCCCGCTCCAGTACATCTCGCCCCGGCTGAAGCGCTGGTAGGCGCCGGGGCCGCCGCGCTCAGACTCGGTAGCCCAGCCGAGCCGCTCTCGCACCCGCGCACCCGTGCCCTCGCGCCACACCTTGCCGAAGCCACGCACAGGCTCATACCGCCCCGGCGGAGGCGTAAGGCCGCCGCTCACCGGCTGCCCATCGACCCAGGTGTCGTCGAATATCTGGAAGGTGCCGTCGTTGAACATGACGTAGATCAGGCGCTCCTGCGTCCAGGTCGTGCGGCTGATCCACAGCATCGCGCCGTTCTCGAAGGGCTGGTAAGCTGTCTGCACGACGATTTCGGTGTTGAAAGGCGGGTACTCGGCCGGGCAGCCCAATTGGGCCTGCACGCCGCGGTTGGCGGCCCACACCCGGCCGAAACCACGCACCGGCACGCGGGCGCAAGTCAGCGTCGGAGTCTCGTAGCGCCAGCTATAGTACTGGGCGCCCACGTTGCCCATCTCGACTTTCCAGCCGGCCGGGTTCTGAGGCGAGTACGTCAGGATGCGCCGCTGAAACGCCTGGAACAGAATGAGCCGGTCCTGCCCGCCCACGCGGATGGTCGTCCAGAACGGCTCGGTAACGGGGTAGCCGAACGCGCTCACCCAGTTGAACAGTGGGCCGCTGATCACCCTCCCG
>DASTEB010000242.1:0-3005 GCA_035710025.1 Chloroflexia bacterium | reverse complement strand
CGCCGCGTTGTCCTCGGTTGGCTCGTTTACCCAGCGCTTTGCCGCGGCAAGCACGGAGCGCTCACCCCGGTCTTCTTCGGGCGGGGGCAGTAGGGGCTCGGCGTAGCCGATGGCCTGTGATACGGCTGACTGCTTGAAGCGAAGTTGCTGCCCGGCTGTCATGTAGTCGAGCAGCACGGCGAGGTCGCGCGCCCGGTAGGCATCTTCCTCGCTGTAGATCTCGCGAAATCGGACGGCGACATCGTCGGCGTCGCCGGGCAGCACGGGCAGCGGCGGGTAGGGCGGTATGGGGTCGTCGTACACGTCGATGTGGGCGAGTACCATCGCCATCTCGCGCTGCCACGCCTCGGCCATTTCCCGGCCCGCCCGCGCGGCGACCGCCCGGCCCATGTAGTCGCCGGGGCCGCGCACGGCCGTACGCGCCGCCGCGTCCTCCACGGCCCGCACAGCCTCCTTCGCCCCGTCCAGCGGGTCGGTCGTCAGGGCCGCCAGCACGGCGTGGCGCGCGGCATCGACCAGGTAGATGCCTTCCATTGCGCCCGCGCTGATGAGGTCGGCCGCGCTCTGCACCTGGCGCAGGTTCTCGGGAGAGGCATCGTCGCTCCAGGCGCGCGCCGCGGCTAAGCAGGTGCGCTCGCCCTCGTCATCCTCCTCGGAGGGCAGCACCTGTTCGGCGTAGTGCACCGCCTGGCGCACGACTTCGCGCTGGAAGCGCAGGCCGCTCATGACGAACAGCATCTGCCCGAGGTATTCATCGTGTGCCAGGCGGCGCTCGGGTTCGGGCCGGTCTTCTCGTGTGCTCATGTGCCCGGCTGGCGGACGAGGTCGCGCTCCCAACCGCGCGCCGATGTGGGGTTCTCCATTGTTTCGCCGCTGGGGAGGGTATCCGCCGCGAAGTCCTCAGGGCGAAGGTCGGGGCCGACCACGCAGTTGCGCCCCACGGTGAGGTTGTCGGGCAGGCGCGAGCGCTTGCCCACGAGGCTGATACCCGTGCTGAGGCGGCCCGGGTGCTGCTTGTTGGGGGTCATGTCGTCGCCGTGGCCGATGCGGCTGTTGCGCCCGGTGTGGATGTCTTTGTCCAGTATGGCGCGGTCCACCACGGTGCCAGCGCCTATCACCGTGCCGGTGAGGATGATCGAGTCGCGCACGAGCGCGCCCTCCTCCACCACCACGCCGGGCGAGAGCACGCTGTGCTCCACCTGCCCCTTGATCACGCAGCCGTGCGAGATGAGGCTGCGGGTGACGCGGCTGCCCCGGCGCACGTAGGCGGGCGGGCGCTCCTCGCTCACGGTGTGCACCACCCACGAGGGGTCGTACAGGTCGAACGAGGGCGGGTCGGCGAGCAGCGCCATGTGCGCTTCCCAGTAGGACTGCACGGTGCCCACGTCCTGCCAGTAGCCCGTGAAGGGATAGGCGAACACGCGCTGCCTGCGTGCTATCATCGAGGGGATTACGTCGCGGCCGAAGTCGTGGCGGCTCTTCCGGCTTCCCTCCTCGCCGATGCGCGCGTCCTCCACCAGCACGCGGGCCAGCGTGTCGGTGCTGAACACGTAGATGCCCATCGAGCCGAGCATGCCGCGGGGCTCGGCGGGCTTCTCTTCGAAAGTGACAACCCGGCCCTCGGCGTCGGTCTCGAGGATGCCGAAGCGCCCACGCTCCTCCGGGCGCACGAGCACGGCGCCCAGAGTGACGTCGGCACGCCGCTGCTGGTGGAACGCTATCATGGGGCGGTAGTCCATGCGGTAGATGTGGTCGCCCGCCAGCACGAGCACGTAGTCGGCCCGCGACTCCATGATAAAGTTGAGGTTCTGGTAGACAGCGTCGGCGGTGCCCTTCTGCCAGCCCGACTCCTCACGGTCGATGAACGGCTGCAGCACTCGCACGCCCCCGCGCCGCCTGTCGAGGTCCCACGGCTTGCCGATGCCGATATGGTTCTGCAGCGAATGGGGCAGGTACTGCGTGATCACGGCCACGTCGTAGATGTCGGAGTTGACGCAGTTGCTCAGCACGAAGTCGATGATGCGGTACTTGGCCGCGAACGGCACGGCCGACTCGGCGCGCTGCTCGGTCAGCAGGCTAAGCTGCTCGCCGCGCCCGCCCGCCAGAACCACTGCCAGCACTTTGCTCATGGTATCTCCCGTCCTTTCGGCGCCGCCTCTATCTTGCGAAATGGGATACCTGTTGCCCCTCCGCGCCGCGCTCAACCAGCGAGCGGTACAGGTCGAGCGTGCGGTGGGCGATTGCCTCCCAGCTAAAGTGGTCCTCTACCCGCCGCCGCCCGGCCTGGCCGAACTGAGTGCGCAGGTTCTCGTCCAGGGCGACCTTGTTGACGGCCTGCGCCAGGTCGCGGGCGAACTTGTTGGGGTCGACCGGGTCGAAGATGCCGGGCTTTAGCTGGAGGTCGACCAGCAGGCCCGTTTCGCCCGGCACGACCACCTCTTTGATGCCGCCTACCGCCGAGGCCACCACAGCCGTCTCGCAGGCCATCGCCTCCAGGTTGATAATGCCGAACGGCTCGTACACAGACGGGCAGCAGAACACCGCCGCGTTCGAGTAGAACTGTATCACGTCGGGCCGCGCCAGCATCTCCTGTATCCAGATGATGCCCTGCCGTCCCGCGCTCACCGCCTCGACGCGCTCGGCCATCTCGCGCCCTATCTCCGGCGTGTCGGGCGCGCCCGCGCACAGCACTACCTGCAGAGAGGGATCGATATCGGGGATGGCATTGACCAGGTGGATGATGCCCTTCTGCCGGGTGATGCGCCCCACGAACAGCACATAGGGCCGGGTGGGATCGACCCCGTAGCGTTCGAGGGCGTCGGTCTGCGCCGTCTTTCGGTACTGGGCCAGGTCGATGCCGTTGTGTATGACGTGAACGCGCTCGGGCGCGACATCGAACAGACGCAGCACGTCCTCTCGAGTCTCTTGCGACACGGCGATCACGGCGTCGGCCTGCTCGATGGCCGTGCGCTCCATCCACGCGCTGAGGTGGTAGGCGTTGCCAA
>DASTEB010000241.1:0-4019 GCA_035710025.1 Chloroflexia bacterium | reverse complement strand
CGCGCAGTGCAGCGCGGCGGACTTGGTGAGCAGGCGCACGCCGCCTTTGCTGGCATTGTAGGACGAAGCGGTCGCCTCGCCGACGATTCCGAGGATGGAGGACATGTTGACGATGGAGCCGCCGCTGCCGCCCCGCTTCATAGCCTCGATGCCCAGCTTGGTGCCGAGGAACACGCCGTCGAGGTTGATGCTCATGAGGAAGCGCCAGTCGTCCAGCGTCTGCGACTCGATGTCGGCGGTCTTGCCGACCCCGGCGTTGTTCACGAGGATGTCGAGCTTGCCATAGGCCTCGAGGGTGCGGTCTATGGCTGCCCGCCACTGCTCCTCGCTAGCAACGTCGTGGCGGATGAAGATGGCGTCGCCGCCCGCGGCCTTGATGGCCTGCACGACCTCACCGCCCGCGGCCTCGTCTATGTCGGTGACTGCTACCTTCGCGCCTTCCCTTGCAAGCATGATGGCGCACGCCCGGCCGATACCGAGCGATCCTCCGGTGACGAGGGCCACTTTACCGTCTACTCTGCCCATGGTGTGGGTCCTCCTGATCCGTGTGTTACGGGGGTTGGGGGCGGTTGGTTACGCCCCCGGTAATACGACTCCCGGCGGCGCAAGGTATTGCATGGCCGAGCGGGGTCAGCTGTGAGGCTAGGCGTCGTCAGGCTGCTCCGAAGGCAACTTGATGTCGATGTCAGGCGAGGCCTCGCCGGGAAGCTGCTGGACGTTCTCCATGCCGAGAGCGTCCATGGGAGGCTCGTCCGGCGGCCGGTCGCCTATGTCGACCGGGGGCATGCCGCCTACTATCGAGGCGGGAGATGCGCCGTCGACGGCGGCTTCGTCGTCCTCGTGATATATGTCGCGTTCTGCCATGATGGTGTCACCTCCGTGCCGGTGTCAAGCCGGGTCGCCCGGGCGGCACCGTACAGTGTGGCACGACTCGTACCACGCGCACGGAAGCGAAGACTGTAAAGAGAGGGGTTATTCGCCGGGGCTTGCGGCCGGCGCGGTGGCGAGCGGGGCGGGTTGGCCCACGGCGAGCGACTTACGGAACAGGTACGCGCCTGCAGCGAACAACCAGGCGAAGCCGGCCAGCCACAGCCACGTGCCGGGCGACGACCACGCGACTCGGTGCTGCGAGGCGTCAACTACGATCAGGCCGAGGATGGGGAAGAAGCCGGAAGCCATCTGGGCCACGCCGAGCAGCCGAAGCTCAAGTCTCGCCGCCGAGCGCGACATCATGAGCGCGGCCACAGCTCCGCTCAGGAAGAAGGCGCTGTACACGCGGCCGTGGAAGTCATCTATGCGCCAGGGCCAGAAGCCGCCCGCGACCGACGGCAGCGCGAGCAGGGCAAGGCCGTAGACGGTGAGCACCGCGCCCTGCCCGAGCAGGTAATTGCGCAAGCTCTGCGACAGGGGCACCGGGTTCGCCACCGGAAGGCGGCGGTAGACCCGGTGGGCCGCGACAGCCACGACGAACGAGCCGGTGTAGATGACGAACCAGAACCAGCTTGCCCAGCGCTGGAAGTCGAAGCGGTCGAGGTAGAACAGGGTGACGAGCGTGACCACGCCGGTGAAGACGTAGGACATGGGCAGGGCGATGCGTGCGGGGGCCCAACGGTTGTACCAGATCAGCAGCGACGCGGACACAAGCTCGGTCAGGTACACAGCGCCGAGGAAGTTGGCGTTGAAGGGGGTAAGCTGCCAGAGCCAGCGCGGCACGATGAGGTCGGGCACGAAGTACAGTCCCGCGCCCACGAGAACGATGATGGAGGCCACGGCGAAAAAGATGCGTACTAGCTGCGAAAGCCTGGGGTTGGATTCTGTTTGCGCGCTCACATGCTCCTCCTCGCGCTCAGGCGGCGCCCTCCGGGGCGGCAACAGGCGATTGGGTCGTGGACCTGCGGTGCAGCCCCTCCATGTAGAAGTAGAGGGCGAAGGCGCCGGCGGATAGCGAGGCCACGAGGACGAACCACAGCCAGCTTCCGAAGCGGCTGAAGTTGAAGTTGTCCAGGTGTAGGAAGGAGGCGGCAAAGAGGATGCCCATCCACACGCCGGCGCTGACAAGGAAGTAGCGGTAGCAGATGTATCGCCTCTCGAAGAAGAGGCAGGCAAGCGCGGTCGCCCCGAACAGCACCCACCCGCCCACGACTCTGGACATGAGCGGGGTCAGTTGCCAGGGCCAGAAGCTTGATGCAACGGTGGGCGTGACGATGAACACCAGGCTCACAACCGCGAGCACGATGCCGAGGCCGCCCGCGACCATGCGCACCGTCGAGGGCATCAACGTGTCGTTCGGCTGAGGTCCGGGATCGCGGCCATTGTTCAGCCACCAGAGGAGAGGCAGCACCAGCGGCAGGCCGATGTAGATTGCGAGCCAGACGTAGAAGTTGATCGTGCCGAGGAAGAAGCGGTCGAGGTGCAGGAGGGTGGCAAGGAGCATCACTATGGAGAAGGGCCAGGTAGCGATAATCGGAATGAGGGCGGCGCGCCACCGGCCGACCACGAGCATAGTGGTGATGGCGAGCGCACCGAAGGTGTAGCCCGCGCCGACCCACACGGCGCTCATGGCGGGCTTGATCTCCCAGGCCCAGAAGCTGGCCGTGGACTCGGAGAAGATGACGAGGAGGGGGCCGAAGATGGCGGTGAGGACGGCGAGGGGCGCGAAGGCCACCCACATGAGCGGGACCAGACGGTCGTTGCCTTTCACGGGCGAGCACCTCCTGAAGTCGCTCGGCGATATGCCGTTTGAATAGTGAGGTCGAGGCGTGAGAGGACAACGCTGGATGGGGCGAATTATAAGGGCGAAACGGTGCGAAATGCAATACGGAAATCGGCTATTCTATGGGAAGCAGTTCGCGCCAATTCGGGTATCAGCACGCTGACAGGGCGAAAGGAGGCAAGGCCATGCATCTAGGACGCATCAAACGTGAGGTGAAGTGGACCGGACAGACCTGACAACACAATCCGAAAGGGGATTCGATGGCAAAGAAGAAGAACAAGACGCAGATCAAGCCGCACATGATTCCGTCGCCCATCGCGCGGGAGCTTGCGCAGCCTACCTCCGAGCAGGCAAGCTCGGGCGAGGCGAGCGCGAGCACGCGGCCTGACAAGATCATCCACACGCACGACTGGAAGTACCTGCTGAACAAGCACCCGGACGGCTACTACGAGCTGAAGACCGTCGATACGGGCGACGTGCCCGTGCGCCTGTTCTTCACCGAGAAGCTGCTGGCCGAGGCGGAGGACATCCTGTACGCCCAGATCGTGAACGCGACCCGGTTCCCGGGCGTCAAGCTGGTAGTGATCACCCCCGACGCGCACTACGGTTACGGCGTGCCGGTCGGCTCGGTAATCCTGACCGACGGCACCCTGGCGATGGGGCCGGTAGGGTACGATATTGGTTGCTTCACGGGCGACACTCTCGTACCGACTGTAGGTGGCAGGTCGTACCCGATGCGTGACCTCGTGGATCGGGAGGAAGAGCTGCTGGTCTACGCGCTCGACGGCAACATGAAGATTGTGGTTGCGGAAGCAGTAGCCCGCAAGACACGGGAAAACGCGGAGCTGGTGAAGGTGACGCTCGACAACGGTCGCGAGATCGTCTGCACGCCCGACCACGAATTCATGCTGCGCGATGGCACCTACCGACAGGCACGTGACCTGGGCGCGGGAACGTCGCTGATGCCGTTTGAGGTGCGCGTGGAGGCTCTCGCCAACAACCACAAGGTCTTGTCGGTTGAAGTACTGGAGCGGCGCGAGGACGTGTACTGCCTGACGGTGCCGGCCTACGGCAACTTTGCCCTTGACGTCGGGGTGTTCGTGCACAACTGCGGGATGGTCTCCGCGAAGTCGGACGTGCCCGCCGAGGCCGCGACCAAGGACCGGAGGCTCCGGTTCAACGTCGAGGTGATGAAGCGGGTGGAGATGGGCGCGGGCGGCAAGAGCAAGACGTCGCTGCGCAGCCTGTCGGAAGACGAGTTCATGAAGATCGTCAAGGGCGGCGCCGACTACTACATCTCAAAGTA
>DASTEB010000240.1:0-4181 GCA_035710025.1 Chloroflexia bacterium | reverse complement strand
TGATCGAGCGCGAGGGAGGCATTGACCCGGCCGAGATGGCCCGCGTGTTCAACATGGGCATCGGGATGGTCGTGGTGGTAGCGCCGGAGGACGCGGATGCAGTCCTCGCCCGCACGCCGGAGATGTTCCGCGCAGGCCGGGTGATCGAAGCGGACACCTCGGGCGACAGGGTAGTGTTCGCGGGCCGGGCGCGATAGCCGGGGTGGCACGATTGGACAGGGCGCTCCGGCTGGGCGTGCTGGTGTCGGGCAGGGGGAGTAACCTGCAGGCGATACTCGACGCCGTAGCCCGCGGCTCACTGAATGTCGAGGTAGCGCTGGTGGCCTGCAACCGGCCGGGGGCCGGGGCCGTCGCCCGGGCAGAACGGGCCGGGGTGCCCGTCGAGCTATTTTCGCAGAGTGAGTACGGGAGTCGTGAGGCCCAGCAGAGGGCCATCGCGGACAGGCTGGAGGCGGAGGGAGTTGACCTTGTGGTGTGCGCCGGGTGGGACCGGATATTCACCGCCGAGTTCGTGCGGCGGTTCCCGGGGCGCATCATCAACGTACACCCGTCGCTCCTCCCCGCGTTCGGCGGCGGTCTGCACGCGGTGAGGGACGCGTTGGCCTACGGGGTAAAGATTACTGGCTGCACGGTCCACTTCGTGACCGACGAGTTGGACGCGGGCCCGGTCATTTCGCAGGCGGCGGTAGCCGTACTGCCGGACGATACTGAGGAGACGCTGGCCGAGAGAATACACGTTGAAGAGCACAGGCTGCTGGTCGAGGCGGTCGGCCTGTACGCTCAGGGGAGACTGGGAGTAGAAGGGCGCACCGTTCGAGTCAAAGGGGACGACAACTAGTGCGAGATAAGCCGGACGAGGCTAGCGCCGTGGGCGGCGATTGGTTGTCCACGGTGATAGCGCCGCAGCCGGACGGCGCGAGCAGAGATAGGTGTATGGCATCCAAGAACCACGACGCATCCAAACCACCAACCGACGACGCGAGCCTGGAGAACGCCGACAAGGTCGAACCGCGGCCCAACGGCAGCCTCATCGTCAGCGAAGACGACAGCAAGCGCATCAGGCGCCAGTTGGACCGCATGATCATCGAGGCGGGGGCGAGCACGACCATCTTGCTGGACAAAAGCGGCGAGGTGATCTCGGCTCGCGGCGACAAGCTGCCCAAAGACCTCGACGTGATGGGCGCGCTGCTCGCGGGCACCTTCGCTACCTCACGCGAGCTGGCCCGAATGCGCGAGGCCGAGCGGTTCCATACGCTCTACCAGCAGGGAGCAACCGAGAATACCCTGACCGAGATGATCGGGGAGCTTTGGCTGATCTCGGTCATCTTCGATAAGAGCACGCACGTCGGATTGGTGCGTGATCTCGCAAGGCAGATTACGCCGGAGCTTGAGGCGGTGCTGCTGCAGGTGCAGCGCCGGAGCCGGAGCGTGGCGGGCCTCAACCCGTCTTTCCGCACCTCGGTGGAGGACACGATAGACCTGCTGTTCAAAGACTAGACAGAAAGTGGGGCCGGGGAACAAGGAGGGACCGGTCGACTGCCGGAGCAGAGCCGTCGTGCGCAGCACGCAGTGCGCGCGGCGCGGACCCGCCCGAGTAAAGCCCCGTGCGAGGACATTATGGCACTCATAAATGTGGCGACAAGAGAGATTCACTGCAAGCTGGTGTACTACGGGCCTGGCCTGTCGGGCAAGACGACCAACCTGAAGTACATCTTCTCGACGGTGCCCACCCAGGCCCGCGGCGACCTGCTGTCCATCGATACCGAGACCGAGCGCACCCTCTTCTTCGACTTCCTGCCGCTCGACCTGGGCAAGGTGCACGGCTACCAGGTGCGCTTCCACCTGTACACTGTACCCGGCCAGGTGCTGTACGAGCGCACGCGCGTTGCCGTGCTCAACGGGGCCGACGGCGTGGTGTTCACCGCCGACTCGCAGCGCCCCAAACTGGGCGAGAACGTGCGGTCGCTGCAAGAGCTTGCCCGCAACCTGTCACAGCAGGGCAAGAAGTTCCTCGAGTTCCCTATGGTGATGCAGTACAACAAGCGCGACATGCCCGACGCGCTCCCCCTCCCGGTGCTGGAGAAGTACCTCAACCCCATGAAAGCCCCGGCCTACGAGGCCATCGCCCCCAAAGGCGTCGGCGTATTCGACACGCTCAGGACGATAAGCAAGCTGATCGTGAGCAAGCTTTAGCGCGCGCAATCGGGTGCAAGTAGTAATTGCTGCACGGGACACTACTTGCACTATTGTAGTAAACTAACGTGTGGCGGCTATTCCTGCTGCCTCACAAAACGTGCCTCTCGACGCACACAGTGAATAGAGGGTATCTCCGTGCGCATCCAAAGCCCCCTCAGCAACCTCAGTGAAGTACTTCGCCAAGTCACCGCCTCAGCCAAGCTTTACCAAGCCACTCTGGCATCCAACGAAGCAGCGACGCGTGCTGTGTTGATTGATCCCATTCTCCGTGCTCTTGGCTAGGATACTGCCAACACGAGCATGGTTGAAGTTGAAAAAACGTTAGAGAAGGCACGGGCAGACTACGCGCTTTACGACAGCAATTCCAACGTTCAGGTCATCATTGAGGCGAAGGCTTTCAACTCCAATCTGAATCAACCATCCATAACTATGAGCCTCGTGAATTACGCTTTCACGTTCAAACTGCAGGACATTTTTCTAACCGATGGAATCGTTTGGCACCACTACACCAACTTCCAGCCCGGGAATGTTGTCACTAGCAGAGTGCTCGATCTCGCCCATGATGATCCCATAGAATGCGCGGCGTATCTTGTGCAGTCCCTTGATGCTGCGAAATACTGGGGTGAGCAACAGACCATCGATACACTCGCGCAACAGATTGCTCAGTTGGAGAGCACAGTGGCCACACTACAGCGCGACTTGGTCGAATTGCAGCAGAGTCGTATGTTGCCAACAGCACCGAAGCCCACTCCGCCTTCTCCAGTACTACCCAGATTCGATGCTGGTTCAGGTACCTTCATTCCGCTGAATCGAGTGGTCCCAAGCAACCAGCGAAAGCCAACCAAACTTCGTCTGCCTGACGGAACCGTTCTGAAGATCGAGAAGTGGAAAGACATCCTCCGGGAATGCTGTAAGTTCGCACTCGACAGCAACCCTTCTATCCCTATTCCGTTACCGGATCGGGCGGGCAAAAAGGTGTCACTGTTCAACACAGTCAAGCCGCCGCTCGGAATCTCTTATCTGACTGAGCAGTATAATGGGCAGACTATATTCATCTATGTCAATTACGATGCAAACAACTGCATCGCCAATGCCATTCACGTACTGAAGCAGGTACCGACTTCGCTGCTGGTAGCAGAGCCAGCCGTTTCGTTTGACTGATTCTCTATGGGCACTACGAACTCCAATGGAGCAAAGAACGGCGCTGAGGACCATAGGCACGATGGCCTGGTAATGCCTGAAGCCGAACGGCCGTTACACAGCAAGGCTCACCACCCACGCGAAGGTTGGGAGGAGCAGTTCGCAGCCATGGCCCAGTCGGGCGATGATGCCCTGCTCGATGATGCCGCCCCCGTGAGTGAGTGGGACGAGCGCGAGTGGAGATGGTAGCCAGCGTCCTGCAAACCGGACACTTTAACCTAAGGAACACAGAGCGGCGGTGCCCATACCGGACACCGCCGACTTCGTTATTTCTACCCCAAACCCCTGGCTAATCCAGGAACAGGATGTCGAGCAGCTTACCTACGTCGTCCTTGCCTTTCAGCACCGCCAGGCTGAACACCTCGGTGTACCCGCAGTTGTTGCACGACACGAACGCATACCTGTAGGGCTGTATTTCGAGCAGGCGCGAGATCCCCGTGCCCGACATCGAAAGCTCCTCTACGTGGCCGCCCTGCGAGCGGCAGCGGGCGCACACAAACCTGCTGCCCAGCGTCTCTTTCACTTGAGCCGTATCCATCAATTGCCCTCCTCGTTGTGGCCGCGCCCCGGGTGCACGCGGCCGCTGCGTTTCCATTCGCATGTACGCAGCCTACCAAGCCGGGGTGACAATCCGGGTTAATACGGGATTTCACTTCCGGCGCAAGGTAGGGTACAATGCAGGGCGAATCTCACACCCAGGAGTGTGCGCCTATGCAGGGTGAACGTGCGGCGGTAAACGCCATTGTGAGTGTGTCGGACCCGGCACACCTGGACGTGCTCGGGGC
>DASTEB010000239.1:0-7569 GCA_035710025.1 Chloroflexia bacterium | reverse complement strand
CAACTGCAGCACGGCACTCGCCCAGTACGCTGCCCCGATCGATGCCGCCGTGAGAGCGGACCTGATGGTCCAGGCGAAGTAAGTGTCAGTCTGCTCGGTCAAGACGAAAAGCTGGATGCCTGCGCTGAGGACGAAGAAAGCCTCTACGAGCATCATCCAGCGCATGCCGGTGGTTACCTGCCTGACGCCCGGCGGCACGGCAACGTCCGCTCTGTCTGCATTGCTGGTTGCCATTCGTAGCTCCTCGAGGAGGACTATGGGCGAGGGAGCGCCCCATCGGCAAAAGGCCGCACCGTGGGATGAAGTAAGCCCGGTATGTGAGGCACGCACACAACCGGGCTGGCAGACAAGTACGAGGGAGAGAGTGGCCGCCCAAACGGCACTGGGCCCAGTATAGCATTGGGGGTACGCGTTCGCAATGCGCACGTGAGCGTTTCTTGCCCGTGCGTGGGGTTTGTGATACCATTGGTTGGATTCAGGCTAGAATTGGGCGAGTGCGCCTTGCTTAAGGAGACCTTATGAACATTGTCGTTTGTATGAAGTCGGTGCCCGATACGACCGCGGAGAAGCGGCTGCTGCCCGACGGAACGCTCGACCGCAACAGCGTCAGCCCCGTGATCAACCCCTGGGACGAGTACGCTATCGAAGAGGCGCTGCGCCTGCGCGAGGGCGGGGCGGCCACCGGCGAGATCGTCCTGCTTTGCATGGGCCCCGAGAACTCCACCGAGACGATCCGCAAGGCCCTCGCCATGGGCGCGGACCGGGCAGTGCTCGTGAGCGATCCTGCCCTCCACGGCTCCGATTACTTCGCCACGGCACGAGTGCTGGCCGAGGCTCTGCGTAAGATCCCCTTCGACCTGGTGATGTTCGGCTCGCAGTCTACCGACGCGGGCGGCGGGGTGATATACAACATCGTGGGCGAGCTGCTCGGCCTCCCGGCCGTGACGTGGATCAACGAGATCACGGTTGAGGGCGGCAAGGTGCGCGGGCGCAGGATGAGCGACGTGGGCTACGACGTGGTCGAAGCGCCCCTCCCGGCAATCGCCTCGCTCACGCAGACGAAGAACGAGCCGCGCTACCCTTCGCTTCCCGGCATCATGAAGGCAAAGAAGAAGGAGATCGCCCCGGTGTCTCTGGGCGACCTGGGCATCGACGCGGGCGAGGTTGGGCTCGCGGGCGCGAAGACCACGGTCACGGGCCAGGAGCGCCCCCAGACCGAGCGCGCAAAGCAGATCGTCAAGGCCGACGACCCGGCAGCCGCTGCCGCCGCCATCGCCGACTTCCTCGAGAGTAGGAAGCTGATCTAGATTTCCGTGGCCGGGGAGCACCATGCGCCCGGCCGCTATTTGCCAGGAGGTAACGTGGCTACGAACAACGACGTTTGGGCCGTTGTCGAGACCGACAACGCAGGCAGGCCCAAGAAACTGGGGCTTGAGCTGACTACGCTGGCGGCGCAGGCCGCCGCGAAATACGGCGGGCAGGCCGGGGCCATCGTGATCGGCCCGCGCGAGGCGGCGGACGCCGTCGGACAGTATGGCGCGGCCAACGTGTTCTACTGCGCCGACCCCGCGACGAAGAGCGATATCGTCGGCCCGGCAGCGGCCGTGATCGCTTCGCTCATCGGGCAGCACAACCCGCGCCTGGTGCTGCTCCCCTCGACCCCGCTCGGCAAGGACTGGGCGGGCCGGGTGTGCGGCAAGCTGGGGTTGGGCATCGAGGCCGACGTGATCGAGATGTCGGTGGACGGCGGGCAGGCCACTGTGGTGATCCCCGCGTTCAACGGCGCGCTGCGCGTGTCGAGCCGCTTTACCAACGAGGGCGAACAGACCGGACTCGTGATGGTGCGCCCCGGCGCGGCCACGGCCCAGCGGAGCGAGGGCGCGGCGGCCAACGTGCAGGAAGTGCCGGTGCCGGGCAACGTCACGCCCGGCCAGACGGTGGTCGAGAGCGTGACGGAGAAAGGCGGCGTGCCCGACCTCGCCGGGGCGCAGACTATCGTGGCGGGCGGGCGCGGGCTGGGCAGCGCCGAGAAGTTCGCGCTGGTGCACGAATTGGCCGAGGTGCTGAACGGCGCGGTCGGCGCGACCCGCGCGGTGGTGGACATGGGCTGGATACCCTACGCCTACCAGATCGGACAGACCGGCAAGACCGTGCGCCCCAAACTGTACGTCGCGCTGGGCATCTCAGGCGAGATCCAGCACAAAGTCGGCATGCAGACCTCGGGCACCGTGGTTGCAGTCAACAAGGACCCCAACGCGCCGATCTTCCAGTTCTCCGACATAGGCGTCGTGGGCGACCTGCACCAGATTGTGCCGGCGCTAACGGCGGAATTACGCAAGCGCAAAGGTATGGGCTAGCGTGCGACATTGAGGCGGCGAGACCGTGGGCACCCGGAGGGGGTGCCCTTTTCATTTGGCTTGTGCTGCCGGCGACTGGCACAGATGCTGCTTCTAGGACGAGGTACAAGACTAAAAGGGCTGACACTGCCGGGTTACCGCGGAGGGCGGGTCCCGGCGCCGCAGAGCAGCAGAAGGAGTAAGGCAATGGCAGACGACAAGAAGAAAGACATCGTGACGAAATACCTCGCCGACATGGTCGGCCTTGAGGCGCACATCTACCAGGCGATCGACAAGCAGGTCAAGGAGACCGAGGACGAGCCTGATGTCAACCCGATGCTGGTACACATGCGCGACACGCTTGAGAAGCACGTGAACAGCTTGCGCGACAGGCTGGAGCAGCTTGGTGGCAAGGCTACAAGCCCCCTGAAGGAAGCGGGCGCGTCGGTGCTCGGCGTGGCGGCGGGTCTGATCGATAAGCTGCGCGCCGAGGAAGTGTCGAAGGACTTCCGCGACAACTACACCGCGCTCAGCCTGAGCAACGTGAGCTACGTGATGATGATCACCACGGCGCTGGCCTGCAACGACCAGGCGACCGCCGACCTGTGCAAGCGCAACCTGCGCGAGAACGCCCAGTTCGTGATGGACATCGGCAAGCTGATCCCGCAGGTGGTCGTGCGCGACCTGAGCGACCTGACCGACCTCAACCCGCAGGCCGTGCAGGAGGCCCAGGCCATCTATAGCGAGGTCTGGCGGTAGGGTTTACACGCGTAAGCAAGCGAGGACGAAGGTCGGGAGCGGCCTTCGTCCTTTCTTATTGGGTGCAGGTGTACGCAGTTGTGCTTTCAGGCACAATGCATTATCATGCACCCTGTCTGATCCATCACGCTAGATCGGGAGCGTCCTCATGGTACCTACGACGGAGTGGTACTGGTATCTGCTGCTCGTGGCCGCGATGGTCGTGGCCGTCGGGTGGTTCCTCTTCCGCGCTAACCAGCTCCTCCAGTTCACCCTCCTCGGGACGGACAGCAAGCGCACCGGGCAGTGGGGCGAGCGCCTCAAGCTATTCGGCACGTACGTGCTGGGGCAGTTCCGGATGTGGAACCGGCGGCCGTATACCGCGGCGGGCGTGGCGCACGCCATCACCTTTTACGGCTTCCTCGTAATCCAGGTCACCACCCTCGTGTTGTTCGCGCAGGGGCTCTTCCCGGGGCTGCACGTGCCCTTCTTCGGCGACAACATCGGCTGGCTGCTGTTCGTGGACGTGATACAGGCGCTTGTGCTTGTGGCGATGGTGACGTTCTTCTGGCGGCGGCTGGTCACCCGGCCGGAGCGGTTGACCGAGTCTCTGGGCGCGCTGGGTATCCTGGCCGCCATTTCGCTGCTGATGATCTCGGCGCTCGTGCTTCAGGGCATCCGCATCAACCTGGGCGACGAGCCCGGTAAGTGGCGGCCGTTCTCCACGGCGGTGGGAAGCGCGTTCGCGGGGCTGGATACGGGCGCGCAGACTGTAATCCACGGCATCGCGTATTTCACCCACCTGTTCATCATCCTCGGCTTCCTCGTTTACATCGTCTACTCCAAGCATCTGCACATCTTCGTGTCGCCCCTCAACGTCTTCTTCTACGACCTCACGCCCAAGGGGGCGATGAAGCCGATCACCGACATCGAGGAGCGCATCGAGAAGGAGGAGACGCTCGGCGCGGCCGCCATCAGCGACTTCGGTTGGAAGGACCTGATGGACACGTACACCTGCACAGAGTGCGGGCGCTGCCAGGACGCCTGTCCCGCCTGGCTCACGGACAAGCCACTCTCTCCCAAGAAGCTCGTGCTCGATATGCAGGAGCACTTCCTGGAGACCGCGCGGCACGATCTGTCGAAGCGCGAGAACCTGGGACCGCTACAGCGCATGGCCACTTTCCAGCTTGGCGGGGCCGAGAAGGACGCCACGGCCACCCAGACCGAGGAATTGCCGCTGGTCGGCGGGTGGATCATGGAAGAGACGCTGTGGTCGTGCACCACCTGCCGGGCGTGTATGGAGGCGTGCCCGGTGTTCATCGAGCACGTGCCCAAGATCACCGACATGCGCCGCTACCTGGTCATGCAGGAGGGACGCTTCCCGAACGAGCTTGCCCGCGTGTTCCGCAACCTCGAGCAGAAGGGCAACCCGTGGGAGTTCTCGCCCAACTCGCGGGCCGACTGGGCGCAGGGCCTCGACGTGCCGCAGTTGGCCGACATGGCCGCGCAGGCCGAGTCTGAGGGTAGGCCGCTGTTCGCGGGGCCGCCGCTCAAGACGAAGGTCGAGGTCGAGGCGGTTGCTCACGGCGATCCGGCTTCGGTGGTCGAGGCTGAGCCTGTCGAGGGTGCGATTGCCCCTACGGGCGAGCCGCTTCTGGAGGTGCTGTACTGGGTTGGGTGCCTGGGGTCGTTCGATGCGCGCAACCAGCGCATCGCGCAGTCGCTGGCCGAGATATTCAAGGAGGCCGGAGTCAAGTTCGCCATCCTGGGCAAGGAAGAGTCGTGCTGCGGCGACCCCGCCCGGAGGCCGGGCAACGAGTACCTGTTCCAGACGCTGGCACAGGTCAATATCGAGGTGATGAACACTTACGGCGTGCGCAAGGTGATCACCTCGTGCCCGCACTGCTTCAACACGATCAAGAACGAGTACCCCCAGTTCGGCGGCAACTATGACGTGGTACATCACGCCGAGTTCATCGAGTACCTCATCAAGGAAGGCCGCCTGCAGATGGCCAACCGGGTGGAGCAGGCGATCACCTACCACGACCCATGCTACCTCGGGCGGTATAACGACGTGTACGACGCGCCGCGCAACGTGCTCGAAGCCATCCCCGGCGTGGAATTGCGCGAGATGACGCGCACGCGCAACAACGCCCTGTGCTGCGGCGCGGGCGGCGGGCGCATGTGGGTTGAGGAGCACGTCGGCAGGCGCATGAACCAGAACCGCATGCAGGACGCGCTCGACACGGGCGCGCCCACGCTGGCGGCGGCGTGCCCCTTCTGCACCTCGATGTTCGAGGACGGCATCAAGGGCAAGGACGCGGGCGATCAGATACGCCTGATGGACCTGTCCGAGCTTGTGGTCCTCTCGATGAAGCGCGACGGCAAGCCCGTTGGGGGCAACGGCACGAGCAATGGCGGCGGCCAGCTTCCCGCACCCGGCCCCACGACCAATACAGACCCCCTGGCAACAGGAGGCGGCGTCGGCGATCCCGCGACCGAGGAGCCGCCCAGCATCTCCGGCTAGGAGCGTCGTACCATGACAACCGAAGAGGAAGAACTCGTAGCGGCCTGGCGCAAGCTGATTTCGGACGACAGTCGAAGCTGGGTGTTGTTCGAGAACGGGACCTGCGTGGCCCTGCCCGACGCCGCGCCCGGCGATGACCTCGCCGCCAAGGCGAAGGCGCTCATGCGGGAGTGGGGGCCTGTGGTGGCGGGCACCCCCGCCGGCGATTTCAACGTGCTGCCCATCGCAGACCTGCCGGGCTGGGTGGTCACGTGCCACCACCCCGATATCCTCGTCTACCTGTCGCCCGACGAGATGGTCACCGAGGACACGCCCGAGATGATGATCGGGCTGATCGGCCGCTCGCGCCGCGACCTCGACGCGGCGGAGCTGACGGTCGTACACGTGGAGGACCGCCGGGGCGCCTGAGCCGCGCGGCGTGCCGCACGCGCCCGCCATCCTGTATAGTGGCCCAAACCACTGTTACAGGAAGGGCATACCATGGCAAACGGCTCACTGATTGAACTGTCCAGGGCTGTGGATGCAGTCCGCGAGCGCCTGCTCGAGGGCTGGACCCCACAGGTAGGCATCATCCTCGGCTCGGGACTCGGCGCGCTCGCCGACGAAGTGGACGCGGTAGCCGTCATCCCCTACGAGGAGATACCGGGCTTCGCCGTGTCGTCGGTCGTCGGGCACTCGGCGCGGCTCGTGGTGGGCACGCTCGTGGGCACGCGGGTGCTTGTGATGTCCGGGCGGCTGCACTACTATGAGGGCCTGACGCTCCAGCAGGTGACCTTCCCGGTGCGCGTCATGCGGGCGCTCGGGGCCGGTACGCTGGTGGTGACCAACGCGGCGGGCGGCATCAACCCCGAGTTCCGGGCGGGCGACTTGATGCTGATCGAGGACCACATCAACATGCTGGGCTGGGGCGGGCAGAACCCGCTGGTCGGCCCGAACGACCCCGATCTCGGCCCGCGCTTCCCCGCGATGAACCCGGCCTACGACCCCGCGCTCATGCGGCTGGCTCGAGAGGCGGCGGTCGAGTGCAACGTGCAGGTGCGGCAGGGCGTATACATAGTGTTGGCGGGACCTAACTACGAGACCCGCGCTGAGCTGAGGCTGCTCCGGCAATGGGGCGCCGACGCGGTCGGCATGTCCACCGTGCCCGAGGTGATCGTCGCACGGCACGGGGGCATGAGGGTGCTGGGCATCTCCAACATCACGAACATGGCCCTCGCGGAGAGCGACGAGCCGGTGAACCACGAGGAAGTACTTCAAGTGGCCGAGGCGTCCCGCCCCAACTTCGTTCGCCTCATGCGAGCGATCGCCGGCAAGCTGGGCCAAGCGGGGGACTGATACTTGCTGAAGGGTAACGTGCAGCGCACAGACGCCGACGCACAGAGGCAGCTTCACTTACCGCTATTATGCCGCCCGCCGGGTCCCCGACCCCGCGACGCGGCACGACCCCCGTGGATGGACTGAGAAGGAGGACACAATGTCACGACAGAGACCCGAGGATATTGTAGGCAGGGGGCTTGGCTTCGCGGTCGCCCTGGGCGCGCTGGCGCTCGGCGTTGCGGCCGCCCTGATGAACAGCGAGCGCACCCGCCAGATGCGCGAGGAGCTTCGCGGCCGGGTGGACGACCTGGGCAAGCGCGTTGACGAGCTGTCGGCGCAGGCTGGGCGCATGATCGAGGAGCGCCGCCCCGAAATCGAGGAGACCATCGAGCGCGGCCGCAAGGTCGTACTTGAGGGCCTGGACAAGGCCAAGAGCGCCGTTGACCAGGGCGCCGAACGCGCCCAGGAGTACGTGCACCGCTCAGGGCCCGGCCTGCGCGACACCGCGGAGGACTTCGGAAACAGAGTCGAGTCGGCCGCCGGTGAGGCGAAAGAGACCGCCGGCGAGTGGTTCGACAAGGGCCAGAACGTGGGCCAGCGCATGGCAAGTGACATCGACAACGCGATGGACGACGCCGGTCGCGCGTTCGA
>DASTEB010000238.1:0-4632 GCA_035710025.1 Chloroflexia bacterium | reverse complement strand
GCATCCATCGAGGGCAAGGAGCTCCCGTTCCCTCAAGGTTTCTAGTCTACGGCTCGGCACTGTGCGCCACCGGAACCGAGCGTGGCGCACAGTGCCGGCATCGCACATGGACATCGATGCAAGCACCTGTCTTTTCCGCGTTGGCCGACCCCATGCGGCGGAGCCTGCTCGCGAACCTGGCCGAGTACAGCCCGAGGACGGCCACCCAACTCGCGGAGCAATACCCTATCACGCGTCAGGGCATCCTCAAGCATCTTCGCGTTCTCGAAGATGCGGGCCTGGTAGCCGTGTATCAAGAAGGGCGCGAGAAGCGCTATTTCCTCACGCCGGAGCCGCTCGGCGAGCTTGAGCTATGGATAAAGGAGATCAGCGCGAAGTGGGACGAGCGCTTGCTGCGGCTCAAGGCATTCGTCGAGAACGAGGAGCCGGGACTCCGCTAAACGCAGAGTTCATAATTGAAACGCAAAGGCGCAAAGACGCAAAGGTTTGTAGGGTTCTTAGCTACGGCGTGCGCGAAGGCCACAGAGGGCCAGAAGTTGCTTAGGGTTGGCTATTGGTGCTCGGTGGGTACAGCCCAAACCCGATAATCCTTTGCGTCTTTGCGCCTTTGCGTTTCAATCGGGCTTGCGCCAGGTGAGACTGTAGCGCCAGAGGAGGTGCTTGCGCACGCGGGCGCCGGGGAGAAGGCGGGCGCACAGGCGCTCGACCTCGTCGACGTGGGGGTAGACGTCGTGGCGGGCGTGCTCGGCCCAGGCGGCGCGGACGTTGGGCGGCTCGCGCAGGGGCAGGCGGTGGAGCATGCGGAGGGCGAGGCTCACAGGGAGGGCGAGGGCCGAGCGCAGGTAGTCGCCGGGGAAGTCGGGGGCGTGCAGGTCGAGCACTAGGAGGGTGCCACCGGGGCGCAGGGCGTCGCGCATCCGGGTGAGCGTGGGTTCGAGGGGCAGGTGGTGCAGCGTGGCGATACTCGCTGCGCAGTCGTACGTATTGGGGGATATGTCCCACGTGGTCGCGTCGGCCGCGATGTAGTCGATGCCGGGGTAGTTGGCGGAGCGCTCGCGGGCCACGCGCACCATCTCGGGGGAGAGGTCGAGGGCAGTCACTCGGCGGGCGCGGCGGGCCAGCAGGCGCGAGAACTCGCCCGTGCCGCAGCCGATCTCGAGGGCCGAATCGATCCTGCGCGGCAGATGGCGCAGCAGGTAGGCGTGGTAATGGCTGTTGTGGCTCCACGCGCCGGTGTCGAGGGCGGCCAGGCGGTCGAAGTCGGCGCGGGTGCGGGCGGTGTGGGCGTCCATCCCGGGTGAGCTAGCGGGTCTCGGCCTGGATGGTGGGCACGACGTCGCCCAGCAGGGTCTCGAGCGTGGTGAAGTCGGGCATGCTCGGGGTGCCGAGAATGAAGTAGTCGACGCCGAGACCGATGAACTGCCGCAGAGTGTCTTTGACTTGCTCTGCCGTGCCCGTGATGCCGCCGGGGCGAGGGCCCTGATCGCCCAGTTGCTTCTTAACGCCCGCTTCGTCAGGGGCGCACACGCAGCCGCCGAACCAGGTGCGACGCATAGAGCGAGGGTCGCGGCCGTGGCGCTCGAGGGCGCGGTCGGCCTGTTCCACCATGCCGCGATAGTCCTCCACGGTGGTCCACGATACGTTCCACCAGTCGGCGTGGCGCACGGCGAGGTCGATCATGCGCGGGCCCATCGCGCCGATCATGACGGTGGGCAGAGGGTCGGGCTTGGGCACCATGTAGGCCTCGCGCACGCAGTAGTAGCGCCCCTCGAAGGTGGTGCGCTCCTGCGTCCACATCGCCTTGATGATCTGCACGTACTCGTCAAGCTGGTCTACGCGCACATTGGCGGGCGGGAAGTCGTAGCCATAGGCAACGTACTCGTCCTCTTTCCACCCGGCGCCCAACCCCAGGATGTAGCGGCCGCCGCTGAAATACTGCAGTGTGGTTGCCATCTTGGCGAGGAGTGCGGGGTTGCGGAACGACTGGCACAGCACGGCGTGGCCGAAGCGCAGGTCGGGGTTCTGGGCCGCGAGGTAGGTGAGGGCCGTCCAGCCCTCCATAAGCTCGCGGTCGTCGAACTGTAGGTGGTCGATGATCCAGGCCGAGTCGTATGTGCCTTTGACCATCTCGAGGCCCTTACGCAGAACTTCGAGGTAGCGTCCGGGGTGCTCTTTCTCGCTGAGGCCGCTGGGCATCGCCCAGCCGAACTGTACGGGGGTCATGGTGGCTCCTTTGCTGATGCGTGATGCGTCATACGTAACCTCTTCCCAGCAACGATGCTTACTCCACACTACCAGGTATGAGTAAGCTCACGTATCACGCATCACGTATCGTCTGGTCAGGGCGTGGTATAGTGTAACACAATCGAGAATCGCGCTTGCGAAGAGCATCTCCGCGGAAAGGAGCAGGCCATGGCGGCAGATACGCAGACGGCGCCCATCGACACGACGTGGGCGCGCGAGCAATTCCCCTCGCTCGCGCTGGAGCAGGACAACGAGCACGTGCTCTACCTGGAC
This sequence comes from Chloroflexia bacterium, assembly GCA_035710025.1. GTDB lineage: Bacteria > Chloroflexota > Chloroflexia > QHBQ01 > JADMIH01 > JADMIH01. The sequence goes on along the minus strand of DASTEB010000238.1, from coordinate 2,115 downwards.
AACCCGGCGGGCACGCAGGTACCCCGACACACCATCGACGCCATCCGGCGGTACTTCGAGACGGCCAACGCCAACGTACACGGGCCGTTCCTCACGAGCCGCCGCACCGACGAGCTTGTCGACGCGGCGCGGGACAGCATGGCGGCGTTCCTTGGCGCGTCGTCGCCCCGGGAGATAGCGTTCGGGCCGAATATGACCACGCTGACCTACAACGTGAGTCGCGCGCTCGGCCGCGAGTGGGGCCAGGGCGACGAGGTCGTGGTGACCGACCTGGACCACGACGGCAACGTCACGCCGTGGATGGACCTGGCCGAGCGCGGGGTGACGGTGCGGCGCGTGCCCATCCACCTTGACGACTGCACGCTCGACATGGAGGCGCTCGGCGCGATACTGTCCACCCACACGCGTCTGGTGGCGGTTACGCACGCCTCGAACGCCGTCGGCATGGTGGTAGACGTAGCCGAAGTGGCGCGGATGGCGCACGGTGTGGGCGCGCTCGTGTGGGTCGACGCGGTGCACTACGGGCCGCACGGGCCTATCGACGTGGGCGCGCTGGACGTTGACTTCCTCGTGTGCTCGGCGTACAAGTTCTTCGGGCCGCACCTGGGCATCCTCTGGGGGCGCGAGGAGTTGCTGGAGGGGATACGGGCATTCCACCTGCGCGCTGCCCCGCACAACGTGCCTGACCGCTTCGAGACGGGCACCAAGAGCCACGAGCAGTTAGCGGGGCTGCTGGGCACGCTCGACTACCTGGTGGAACTTGGCATGAAGTCGGGCGTGTACGCGCCGAACGAGCGGCTGACGCTGTCGGGCGCGCTGCACCGCACGATGGAGGCCATCCGCGAGTATGAGCGCGGGCTTTCGACGGCGCTGCTCGAAGGGTTGCTGAGCGTGCCGGGGCTGCAGATGTACGGCATCCGGGACGCGGGGCGGCTGGTCGAGCGAGTGCCGACATTCGCGTTCAATCTGGGCGACATGCCCGCGCCGGAGGTCTCGCGGCAGCTTGGCGAGCGGGGGATATTCACCTGGCACGGCAACTACTACGCGCTCGACGTGATGGAGCGGCTGGGCTTGAACGAGCGGGGCGGGGCCGTGCGTGTCGGCGCGGTACATTACAACACGCCGGGGGAGATCGAGCAGCTGGTGAGGGCGCTGGGGGAGATCGCGGGGTAGGCAGTGACGAGTGACGAGTGACGAGTGACACGATGGGGCTACGGCGCTACACGCCGGGCGGATAAATCCGCGGGCTACATCTACAAAGTCGCCCTACGGCGACTGCGGCCTGGCACCTGCGGTGGGCCGCTATGCGGCACTGCGTGCCGGCCATCTAAGGGCGAGGTTGTTCCTATTCATAGATACGGCATTTGGGAGAGGGAGTCCGGCGCAGGCCGGACTTCGTAAGTGTCGCCCGCGGATTTATCCGCCGGGCGTTCTACGGGCGCCGCAATGTGTGGGGCCGCTGGTGCGCTAATGGCAGTTGCCCGCCGAGCGTGGCTTCGCCCAGGGCTACCCACGGCACACCACATAGGAGCACAATATGCCATCTGATGAGACTGCGGCTGATCACCACGAAACGCCGAAGGTTACGGGCGCGCTGTATGCCCTGCTGCTCGAGCCGGGTGGGCGGCGGTTTCTGGTGGTGGACGGGGAGGGCGGGCCGGAAGTGCCGTGGGTGGAGGCGGCGCTGCCCTACCTGCCTCGCGTGTACCAGATTAACGACGCGCTGCGCGAGCGGTTCGGCGTGGAGGCGACCACGCTGTACTGCGCGCACTACCACAAGGACCCTGTACGCCACAGACGGACGGGGCTGTACGTGATGGACAACCGGAGCGCAGGGTGGTCGCCTCCGGAGGGCGTGCGGTGGGCCGGGGAAGAGGTCGTGCCCGAGCTGCGGCTGCCGGTAGAGGAGTTTCGCCCGGCGATCCTGCAGTGGATCGAGGAGGAGCGCACGGGGCAAGTGCCCGCGCTACGCGCCCCGTGGAGCCGCAAGGGCTGGCTGGAGGGCGCGGCGGAGTGGACGCGGGCCAGCGTGGAGGGGCTGGGGCTTTCGGTCACGGGGCCGATGGAGCAGGTGAAGCACTGGGACATCTCGACGGTGTTCCGCGTGCCGACTTC
>DASTEB010000237.1:0-2043 GCA_035710025.1 Chloroflexia bacterium | reverse complement strand
CGACCACGTGCTCGGGGCGAGCACCGCGAACCGTCCCGACTGGCGCGGGGCGTACAAGGCCGAGGACATGTTCCACGAGCCGTTCGTGCTGTTCGGCTACATGGCCGCCGTGACGTCGCTTGTCGAGCTGGTCACGGGGGTTATCATCCTGCCGCAGCGGCAGACCGTGCTGGTCGCCAAGCAGGCGGCCGAGGTGGACGTGTTGTCGGGCGGGCGGCTCAGGCTGGGCGTGGGGGTGGGGTGGAACGCGGTTGAGTACGAGGCGCTGGGAGAGGATTTCAGCACGCGCGGGCGCCGCGAGGAGGAGCAGATCGAGTTGCTCAGGCGCCTGTGGACCGAGCCGGTGGTCACCTTCAAGGGAAGGTGGCACACGGTGACCGAGGCGGGCTTGAACCCCTTACCGGTGCAGCGGCCCATCCCGATCTGGCTGGGCGGCCACTCGGACGCGGCGCTCGAGCGTGCCGGGCGGATGGGCGAGGGATGGTTCCCTCAGATGCCGCCCGACGACAGGGCGCGCGACGCCATCGAGAAGCTGCACAACGCGGCGCGCGCCGCCGGGCGCGATCCTGCTTCGCTGGGCATCGAGGCGCGCCTGCACATGAGGCTGGGAGACGCCGACACCTGGCGGGACACGCTCGACGAGTGGCGCCGCCTGGGCGCGACCCACGCGAGCGTCAACACGATGGGCATGGGCCTTACGGCGCGGCAGCACATCTCCGCGATAGAGCGGTTCATGCGCGAGGTGTAGCGAGAGAGTACCTAGAGCGCCCCGGCGTACCCGTCGGCGCGCTTGTCGCTGCCCGCGGCGTAGCCCCCGGCCAGCCGCCAGATGATCTGCCCGCGCCCGAAGCCCCCGCCCGGCGCCGATACGTTGACCGTATGCCCGCGCGCCCGCAGGCCCGCGACGATGGCGGGGTCGGCGTCCGACTCGATCTCGACCGTCTTGCCCGAGGTCCACTGCCAGCGGGGCGCGTCCAGGCTGGCCTGGGGGTTGAGCGCGTAGTCGATGGTGTTGACCACCATCTGCACGTGGCCCTGCGGCTGCATGAACCCGCCCATCACGCCGAACGGGCCGACCGCCTGGCCGTCGCGCGTGAGGAAGCCGGGGATGATGGTGTGATAGGGGCGCTTGCCCGGCGCTACCACGTTGGGGTGGTTGGGGTCGAGGCTGAAGTTGGCCCCGCGGTTTTGCAGCGCTATGCCCGTGCCCGGCACGACGATGCCCGAGCCGAAGCCCTGGTAGTTCGACTGGATGAAGCTGACCATCATGCCGCCCGAGTCGGCCGCGCACAGGTACACCGTGCCGCCCGAGTTGGGGTCGCCCGGCTTCGGGCTGAGGGCCTTGTCGCCGACGAGGGCGCGTCGGCGCGCGGCGTAGCCCTTGTCGAGCAGGCGCTCGGTGGGCACGTTGACGAACTCGGGGTCGGCCACGTAGCGGAAGGTGTCGGCGAACGCCAGCTTCATAGCCTCGATCTGCAGGTGGAACGACTCGGCGGTGTCGCGCTTCGACTGAGCGACGGGCAATTCCTCGAGGATGTTGAGCGCCATCAGTGCGGCGATGCCCTGGCCGTTGGGCGGAATCTCCCACACGTCGTACCCGCGGTACGAGGTGGAGATGGGCTTGACCCAGGTGCTGGTGTGGGCGGCGAGGTCGGACTCGGTGATGAGGCCGCCCGTGCGCGCAGCGAAGGAGGCGATGGCGCGGGCTGTCTGCCCGGTGTAGAAGTCGTCGCCGCCCGACTCCGCGATGAGGCGCAGCGTGAGGGCGTGGGTAGGGCTGGCCCAGTGCTCGCCTGCGCGGGGTGCGCGGCCGCCGGGGGCGAAGGTCTCCATCCAGCCGGAGAACTCGCGGCCCTGGTTCTGCGAGTAGATGGGCACCGAGCGCCCCCAGTAGTAGGCCACGATGGGCGACACGGCGTGGCCCTGCTCGGCGTAGCGGATGGCAGGCTCGAACAGGGTGGCGAAGGGCAGGTTGCCGAAGCGCTTATGCAGGTCGCGCCATGCTGCCGGCGCGCCGGGCACAGTCACGGGCAGCCAGCCGCG
>DASTEB010000236.1:0-2790 GCA_035710025.1 Chloroflexia bacterium | reverse complement strand
CGTGCGGCGAGCGTACCTAGGCGTTGTCGCAAGGGTAGACCCCCCGCTCTCTTAAGCACACACCAACCGGGATATAAAGCCTGATGCAGTCTATCGCACAAAACCTGACCTACGGCCTGTTCGTCGGCAGTATCTACGGAGTAGCCGCCGCCGGGCTCGCGCTCATCTTCGGCGTGCTCCGGGTGCTCAACGTGGCCCACGGCGAATTGCTGATGTTCGGCGGTTACATCGGCTTCTGGCTGTTCACCCTCATGGGTGTTGACCCGTTCATCTCCCTGCCGGTGGCCGCCCTCGCCATGTTCGTGGTCGGCCTCCTGCTCGACCGCACGGTGTTCCAGCGGCTTGTACACCTGCCCGGCGAGACCAAGCTGAAGAACTCACTGCTCGTCAGCTTCGGCCTCACGCTCATCTTGCAGAACACAGCCCAGCAGTTCTTCACCGCAGACGAGCGCGCCATCCAGCTCGACTACTCGGGCGCGAGCCTGAACCTGTTCGGCGTCATCCTGCCCTACACGCGCCTTATCAGCCTGGCCGTGGCGTTAGGCGCAATCCTCGCGCTGCACTTCTTCCTGCACCGCACCTTCTCAGGCAAGGCTATCCGCGCCGTGTCGGAGGACGGCGAAAGCGCTGCATTGGCGGGCATCAACGTCGAGCGCACGTACCTGTATACCTTCGGCATCGGCGCGGCGCTGGCGGGCATCGCGGGCGGCCTGGTGGTGCTCGGCTACGGCATCGCGCCCACTATCGGCCTGACCTGGACGCTCAAGGCGCTGGTAGTGATCACCCTCGCGGGCACCGGCAGCGTAATCGGCATCTTCCCCGCCGGGCTGCTGCTTGGCCTGGTCGAGGCGCTCAGCGGCACCGTGCTCGGCTCGGCCTACCAGGAGGTCGTGGGGTTGGTGATGTTCCTTCTCGTGCTGATGCTCCGGCCCAGCGGCCTGTTCGGGAAATCATAGCCGATGGCGTCCACCACCGAAAAGGAGATAGATATCGCTGAGCGCGAGCAGACCTTGCCCGCCGAGCCTGCGAAGCGCGGCCGCCCCTGGCTGTGGCCTGCCCTTGGCGTGGCGTTCCTCATCGCCGCGGCGCTCGTGCCGCAATTCGTCACGCGCGACGACTTCCTGAACCTGCTCTTCAGGGTGTGCCTGTTCGTCGCGCTGGCGCAGAGCTGGAACATCCTCGCGGGCTTCACCGGCCAGACCAGCCTGGGCCACGCCGCTTTCTTTGGCATCGGGGCTTTCGCCACGCGCACGCTGTGGCTGGGAGGGCAGCAGCTGGTCCTCGCCATGGTGCTTGGCGGGCTGGCCGCCGTGCTTTTCGCCATGATCATCGGCGTGCCCACCTTCCGCCTGCGCGGGGCCTACTTCGCCATCGGCACGCTGGGCATAGCCGAGGTGCTGCGCATCTTCGTCGGCCAGCGCTTCCCCCTCCTTACGCCGCTCACGGGCCCGGCCATCGTGAACTACAACCTGGCCGACCGCTACTACTGGGCGCTCGGGGTGGCGGCTCTGGCTACGATCGTCGCGATCGTGCTGCGCTACTCGGCGCTCGGCCTGGGGCTCGAGGCGGTGCGCGAGGACGAGGAGGCGGCGCGGGCCACCGGCGTGCCGGTACTGGGACATAAGCTGTTCGCCTTCGGGGTGTCCTCTTTCTTCGCGGGGCTTGCCGGCGGCGTGTTCGCCTACCACCAGGTCAGCTACTACCCCTCGGCGCCGTTCGGCCCGCAGTACACGTTCGATGCCCTGCTGATCACCTACATCGGAGGGCTTGGCACCATCGTCGGCCCGATTATCGGCTCGATCTTCTTCATCGTGGTGCAGGAGCAGCTTGCCCTGACCTTGGAGGTGGGCCACCAGATCATCTTCGGCTTGTTGTTTATCATCGTCGTCCTCGCCTTCCCGGGAGGGCTGGTCGAGGCGTGGAACAGGCTGCGCGGCTACCGCCGCAGGCGCGCGGCTCGCCAGGGCAGCCCGGCGGCAACCACCGGAAGAAAGGAGTCGGACAATGCAAACCCGGAGGTCCCAGATGTTTCGTAGCGACATAATCGGCAGCCTGCTGCGGCCCGCCTACCTCAAGGAGGCCCGCAAGCAGCGCGAGGAGGGCACGCTCACCCCTGCCGAATTCAAGAAGATAGAGGACCGCGCGGTGAACGAGGCCGTCGACCTGCAAGTCGCCGCGGGCCTCCCGGTGGTCACCGACGGGGAGATGCGCCGCTACGCCTTCTACGGCCACTTCATCGACGCGGTGGAGGGCTTCGACAAGTACGGCGGCTGGGCCATCCCCTTCCGCGACGAGCAGGGCAACGAACTGGTGCTCAAGCGCCCCGTCGTGGTGTCGAAGCTGAAGCGCATCCGCCCCATGACCACCGAGGAGTACTCCTACGCCCGCGCCCGCACCGACCTGCCGGTAAAAGTCACGCTGATCAACGCGCAGCAGGCCGCCGCCTACTACGACGCCGAGAAGTCGAAGGGCGCCTACCCTAACCTCGACGCCTACCTTACCGACGTGGTCGACATCCTGCGCCTGGAGGTAGAGGAGCTCATCCATCTCGGCTGCACCTACATCCAACTCGATGCGCCCCAGTACGCGGGCCTGCTCGACCCCAACATCCGCGAGGGCTACCGCAAGCGCGGCATGGACCCCGAGCGGCTGCTCGACCGCACCATCGAGATGGACAACGCGGTGATCGGCGACCACCCCGGCGTCACCTTCGGCGTGCACCTGTGCCGGGGCAACAATCAGAGCAAGTTCTACGCGAGCGGCGGCTACGACCCCATCGTGTCGGTGTTC
>DASTEB010000235.1:0-8680 GCA_035710025.1 Chloroflexia bacterium | reverse complement strand
GGGGAGTGGTCGTTGGTGGCGGCGTCGTTGGCGTCGCGGTGGGCACCGAAACGGTCGAGGTCGCTGTCGGCGTCCGCGTCGGCGTTGGCGTGGAGGTCAGCGTCGGTGTCGGCGTAGGCCCGGGCTTGTATCGCGAGATATACCAGCTTGGCTATCTGCGCCCTCGTGGCGTTGTTGCCAGGGCGGACGTAGGGGCGGCTCTGAGGGTCGCACGGCTCGAATGGCCCACCGCATGGGTACCCCGTGAGCAGCTCGTGCGAGTACGCCGTCTCGACGTACTGGAAGAAGGTAGAGCCGGGCGGCACGTCGGTGAACGTCGGTGAGGGCGGGTTATCCAGCGGCCAGCCCGCGGCAACCACTACGATCTTGGCTATCTGCCCGCGCGTCACGTTGGCGTTCGGCCGGTAGTAGGGGCGGCTCTGCGGGTCGCACGGCTCGAACGGCCCGCCGCAGGGGTAGCCCTGGACAAGCCCTCGCTCGTGCGCAGACTCGACGTACTGGAAGAAGGTAGAGCTGGGCGGCACGTCGGTGAAGGTGTAGTTCTGCGGCTGGGGCAGCGGGAAGCCGAACGCGAGCACGACGATCTTCGCCATCTGTCCCCGCGTTGTGAAGTTGTTCGGCCGGAACGACCCGTCCGGATAGCCGTTGACCACGCCCCTGGCCGCAAGGTCTTCCACGAACGGGTACGCCCAGAGGCTCGCCGGCACGTCCCAGAAGCGTGTATGCGTCACGGTGATACTCTGCACCGGGCCGCTGGTGGTGCGCCTCGGCGGGAACGCCTCGATCACGAACGGCTGGACAGAGTATACCTGGTCGGCGCCGCCGGAGTTCGCCGGGAGCCCGATGGTCACGCTCCATGTACCGTTACGGTTTGTGCCGCTGACCAGTGTGAGCGTAAATAGCTGCGTGCCTCCGCCGGGGAAGGTCAATACCGCCTGCACGGTGTCAATGGGCGTGGCGTCGTCGTCCGAGGCGTCCACTTCCAGCACGAGTGGCCCGCCCTCGCGGTTGAACGTGGTTTGGTTGTACCGGATGGCGTGGATGATGGGCGGGTCGTCGGCCCCCACGGTCGGCGTGGCGGTCGGAATGACGGGCGTGTATGTGGGCGGCGGGTTCGTTACGAACGACTGGAGCGCGGGCAGCGCGGGACGCCCGGCCACCGCGAAGTAGCGGAACGGGTGGCAGGTTTCGTACCAGGGCGCCTGGTTGAAGTCGTAATTCCAGACGAACATCGCGCCCATCCACGGCCAGTAGGAGCGCGCCCAGCGGAACGCTCTCACCAGGTAGTCTGCGTGCTGCTGCGGCGTCAGGTTGAAGTACCAGTCGGGCGGCTGGCACGGCTGGCCCTCGGTGCGAGGGTCTATGGCCCAGCCCATCTCGGTCGCCCAGATTTGCCTGCCGCCGTCGCCGTTTGCCACCATGACGGCGCGGTGCCGCTCGGCCCGGCGGAACACGAGTGCGTTGGGGTTAGTGATCGGGTCGGCCTCAGGCGGCGAGCCGAAGCCGTATGGGTGGTCCGAAAGCACGTCGAAGTACCCACGCACGCCCGACGAATACATCTCCCTGATGAATTGAATGTCGTCCACCGGGCAGGGGTCGTCGCGGATCGCCCCGATGGTGGTCACTGCACCGGCCGCGACGATGGCCGTCGGGTCGCCTTGCTTGATCGCCGGGTAGGCGGCGCGCACCAGCGCCGTGTAGCGCGCCGCGCTGGGGCACATGCCTCCCCACTCCAGGCTAGTGTTCGGCTCGTTCCAGATCTCGTAGGCGACTTGCTGCCCGTCCAGGCGGCTGCGCACGCGCTGCGCCGCGGCCCTGGCGAAGTTGGCGAAATCTACCGGGTCCTGGGGCGGGCAGGTGTCGCTGCCCGAGCACGCCGGATCGCGCGCCCACGTGGGGCTGCGGCTGATGCGAATCAACACGTTGACGTTCGCGTTGCGTGCCGCGTCTGCGATATTGTCCACGTCGCTCGGCCCGGTCAGCCAGCGGTAGTTGCCGGGCGTCGGCTCCTCCTGGCTCCAGAAGATGCCGTATTGCACCCAGTTGAAGCCCATCTGGCGCACCTGACTGTTATTCCCCAGCAGCGCCATCACGAACCCGTATCCCGACTGGTCGAACTCGGGCGCACCCGCTTCTTTGGTCGCAGATGCGGGCCTCTGCGCGGGCGTCTGCGGCACGGCGGGCGTGCCGGGTACCTGCTGCGCGCCGGGCGGCAGGGCGGCCGTGCCCGGTAAAGCGGCGGCGCCCGTCCCCACTGCAATCATCACCAGCAGCGCGAGGGACACTGCGCGGGCGCGGCGCCGGGATAGTGTGTAGGCCGGGTACGCTGACTTCTCGGGTAGGGTCATTCGGTGGTGCTCCGTTTCCAGGCAGAGTTGCCGTGGCGCGCTGTGCGACACGCCGGTACCAATCTTAACGGGTCAGGGGAGGGAAGGTTGCCCAATACACCGGGGCGGAGGTCTCTCCGGCCTTAGCGCGACACAGCCATTTCCGCGCCAAGCAACCCCAGGACCACGCGCTCACCCTCGGGCAATTCCGGGTGGTACTCCATGCGTGCGCGTTCGAACCACTGCGTGCGGTAGGTCTTGCCGTCGGCCGGGCTGACCATGTCGGCGGCGGGCGAGATGGGCAGCCCGAAAAGGCGCTCGCCCCCGTGGTTCTCCCAGTAGGCGAGGAAATCGCCCGACACCTCTTGCCCCGTGGCCTCGAAGTAATGCCCCTGCCCGCTGTTCGGACTGCGCCCCCAGGAGAGGCCAAGCTGTTGGGACCGCTCCAGCCCCAGCAGGCCCAGGCCCACCGCGGGTTGAGGGCCGCCCGCGCTCCCAAGCTCAGGGTGCAGCTCCATGCGGGCGCGCTCGAATTGCTGAACCAGCAGCCCGCCGCGAACCTGCTCCGGACCGATGGGGAACCCGAAAGCATTTAGGCCGCCGTACTCGTTCCAGATCTTGAGGAAGTCATGGCCCACGGTCTGGCGCGTTTCCGGGAAGTAGCGTGCCGGGCTGGACGGGACAGAATTGAAATACTCGTACGTCGTGGCGGCAAGGTCGGCCGTCACGTCGTAGGAGTGGCCGTAAGAGCGCAGCTGGCTCGCCATCACGACGATGACGTACGGCCCGCTCGGCCCGTAGACGATGCCCACGTCGTGCAGCAGCGAGCCGAGGTCGCCCGTCTTGTGCGCGATACGCGCCCCGGGCGGCAAGCCCTGCGGCAGGCGGTTGTTGATCTGCTGGCCGAGCATCATATCGACCATCGCCCGGCTCGACTCGGCATTCACCATCTGAGAGGTCGCCATCATCTCAAGCTCACGTAGAACGTCCAGCGGCGTGGTCAGATTGTCCCCGCTTCCGCTCCAGTTGAGCACCGAGCTTCTCAGCCCGTTTTGCTGCATGAAGCGGTTGATGTTGTCGGGGCCGAGAATGCGCACCAGCAGGGCCGCCGTGGTGTTGTCGCTCAACTGAATCATCAGCTCGGCGGCCTTCTGCAGCGTTATAGCCGAGCCGGGTGCAACGCGAACCACGCCAAGCACCGCGTCGTAGTATGCGTCGGAGCTGCTCACCGTAACCGAGCTTGCCATGCTGAGGCTGCCGGTGCTCACCTGACGGTACAGCTCCGCCAGCACCCACAGCTTGTACAGCGATGCCGAGACCTGCTGGACGTCGCCATTGTACGCGGCATACTGCCCCGTAGCCAGCTTCTTGACGACAATACCCCACACGCCCGGGTACCTGGTGGCGACATCGTCCACGATAGCTTGAAGATCGCTGTCGGGCGCGTCGGGGGCGCTGCCGTACAGCATCCATACGGGGGCCTGCTGCGCTTGTACGGGCCGCTCCCGGTACGTCAGGAGCGATACGGCAACAAGAAGTAGCGCGGCCGACAAAGCGAAGGCCCGCCGCCGGGCTTGAAATACTCTGAACATAGGTCTCTATTGCGCTCGCGCGCTTTGAAATGCTTCCAAAATTATACCACAGCAGCGGCGCCCGACCCTCGCAACGCGAACGACGCCGGAGCGGACGGCGAGCCGAGTACCCGGCCAAAAGTACTCTCGATCCGTCCGTGCAAATCGCTTGACTCCCCCACCACGCGGGGTTATAATGGGCTTAGACCTCTCCGGAAACGGAGGTAAATGCTTATGGACACGATAATCTATGGGGCGGCACGCCTGAACGGCGATGCGCCCTGTCATGCGATATAAACACCGGTTACGAGTGCGTCTCGTGCCGGTGTTCGTGTTTTGTGGGCAACGGTAACCTGGCACCACCCCCGAGGTTACCCCGGCGTATTGGACCAACATAACTGGAGGTTGCAACCATGAACTCGAGCATGATCGGCAAGATTGAGAAGGCCCAGCGCTATGAGCACGAGCCGGAGCGAGTGAAGATCAGTAACCTCGAGGCTGACTTCCACGGGGAGCACAGCGACTATCATCTCAGCCTCAAGAACAACCACTGGAGCTGCACCTGCAGCTTCTACGCGGGCTACGGTACGTGCAGTCACGTAATGGCCGCTCAGCGGATCCTGGCGCCGATGCTTTCGCTCGAGAGTCGAAGCGAATCGCCGCTCGTTCAGCCTGCCGGATAGGCAGCCAACCGCAGTCGGTTACAGGGGAGCGCTGGTCGCTCCCCTTCTTCATTGCCCTGCGACCCTCCGCTACTTGCCCGCGCCCGCCTCCATCCTGTAGTCCGGAGCACGATCACGCACCGGGCGACCGAGCGCAGGGCGCGCACCCTCGGCGCGGCGGCGCCACGCTTCAAGCGCGAGCGAGCCGAGCACATACGCCAGCGGCGGCATGGCGATCAAGAGCCCTGCCAACCCATCGAAAGGCTTGAACACCGAGCCGCTGCGCGGCACGATCGCATAGTAGGCCAGCGAAGTCAGCGAGAGTACCTGCACCGCGTTCCACAGCCTGCCCGGCCCGATTAGCGCCGCCGGCACCAGCGCCCACGACACATACCACGGCCAGAACCATACCGACCCAAGTGCCAGGTACGCAAAAAGTGCCCAGCCCCACGCCCACAGCATCGCCGGGAACGTGCGCGCTCGCCATGTCACAAGCGCGGCCGCCGTCGCGCTGATAAGCAGCAGGCCCCATCGCGCGGGCCACTCGAGCCGTACGCCGATCTGCCGCTCGGTCCACATATAGAACGGCCGCCAGTGCTCAGCCCACGCGACGTCGTTCACAAGCTCGGGGAGGCGCACCCTGATCGCGGCACCGATCGAGTTCACGAACCACGTCGCCGCCGGGCCGCCCGACAGCGGCTTGAGCGTCGCCACGCCCTCCCAGAACGGGATGTAGGCAACGACCCACGTCGCGAAGACGAGCAGCACGGCCTGGGCGACGCGGCTCGCGGCCTGGAGCATGCGCTGCCGGAGATCTCCCTTCGCTTCCCAGAAGAGCAGCCACAGGTATCCCGGCAGAAACACCAGTGCGATGAACTTGACCAGGCTGGCCAGCGCGATAGCCACTATGGCCAGCCTCCAGCGTCCCGTAAGGTGTAGCCAAAGCGCCGCAAGCAACCCCGTCAGCATGAGCACGTCGTTGTGCCCGCTCAGGCCGAACTCTATCACCGCCAGCGGGTTCCACGCGTACGTCAACGTCACCCCGGCGGTAGCACCAATCTCCCAGCCCATTACCGAGGCGTTGCGCGGGCGCTGCCAGTAGCGGCGCACGACGATCTGCGCCACCTGCCACACCAGCACAGTATTGGCGAGGTGCGCGAGAGAGGCGAGCAGCTTGTGCCCAAGCAGGTGCGTCACGATGTCGTTGTCGATGGCGCGGGCCGCTGCTGCGATGCCGCCCGCAAGCGTCACCCACACCGGGCCGTACACCGACGGCGTGTCGGCCCAGTAAGTCCACTGCAGCCATCTGACCGTATCAGACCACGCGTACTGCGACGGCACCGAGAGGAAGGGGTTATCCCCGTACTCGGCGACGATCCTGCCGTACCACACGTAGCTGAACAGGTCCTTCGAGAACGTAGCCGGGACTACCATCAACCCGGCCAGCACAATGGCGGTAGCTCCCAGTATGACCGTGAGAATCACCCCGGGCCTCACCGTGGACGTGACGCGCGCCGCGAACATGCGCTTGACCGCCAACAGGTACACGGCAAACAACCCGATCAGCAGCAGCACGTACAGCCCCGCGTTCATCATCTCGACCCAGCCGCCGGGGGGCGCGTGCGTCCACTCACGTGGGAACAGGGCCCGAAGCGGGTAGAAGACCTCCTTCCAGTGGTCGGGCACCAGCGTCGGGCTTTCGTGCAGCGTGGTTGACTGGAGCAGCACAAACAGCCCGGCGTACAGAGCAAACATCGCGCCGCCGGACAGGACAAGCAACCGCACGGGCGACAGTCGCCGCGAGCGAGGGGCATGAGGGCGCAGGGATAGCGTTTTCGGGTCAGGCGACATATGGTGCGGTATGCGGGACGTTACTTTGGGTTTGCCGCGACGTCCGAAAGCCGTGTGAGGGCAGCGGCTATTCGTTTGCGGACGGCGTCTCGGCCGAGGGCAGCCATGGTGTCGTACATGCCGGGGGACGCCAGATTGCCGCGCAGCGCGACACGCAGTACCCGGAACAGGGCAGCGGGTTCAACGCCCTGCTCCGCCGCGACGCCGCGAAGCGTCCGGTCCATTTGCAGCGCATCAGCGTCGGGCGCAAGCGCGCTGAGGGCACGGTCTACCGCGGCCAGCGCCTTTCGTGCGTGGGCTGCGTACAAATTCCTTGGCACAAGCAGGGCCAGATCGTAGACCTGTGCGTCCATCACTTGCACAGTTTAGCAATTCCGGTGCCCGCGCATTGAACGGCTCACTTCCTGCTTGTGGTATACTTGTTGGAACCCCGACCGGGCGGCAACCGCAGATGTCGAACGAGACGTACTACCTGAGCGAGCGCGTGGGGCATATGCTTCGCGCCGAGCGACTTACCCTTGCCGTGGCCGAGTCGTGTACCGGCGGCCTGCTCGGCGGATTGCTCACGGAGGTGCCCGGCTCGTCCGAGTATTTTCTCGGCGGCGTGATCGCCTACGCCGACGAAATCAAGCAGCATCTGCTGGGGGTGAGCCCCGAGACGCTCGCGGCCCACGGCGCCGTGAGCGCCGAGGTCGCGCTGGAGATGGCACGCGGGGTGCGGTCGGCAACGGGGGCATCGCTCGCGGTGTCAATCACCGGTGTCGCGGGCCCGGGCGGGGGCACGCCCGACAAGTCTGTCGGCCTGACCTACGTCGGGCTGGTCGGTCCCGCGGTCGAGCAAGTCGAGCGGCGCGTGTGGCAGGGCGACCGTCCGGGCAACCGGGAAGCCTCGGCCGAACTGGCGCTCAGGATGGTGCTCACATACCTGGCCGAGCGAGAGCTAACTCGCGCGGTAACGCCCGGATCGGGCAGCGAAGACATATCATAGACAGGGCATAGAACGAATAAGATGACACTTTCAACCATCGGTATTGACACTCACACGGAATTCGAATACGAGAGCACGGTGCTGCCCAACGGGCTGCGCGTGATCTCCGCGCCCATGCCGCACACCCGCTCGGCCTCGGTGCAGTTCTTCCTCGGAGTCGGTGCGCGGCACGAGCGGCCCGAGATCAGCGGCATCAGCCACTTCGTCGAGCACATGGTGTTCAAAGGCACCCACCGCAGGCCCAACCCCGCGCAGATCTCAGAGGCCATTGAGGGCGTGGGCGGCAACCTGAACGCCGCCACCGACCACGAGCATACCAACTACCGCGTGCTTGTGCCCTACACCTACATGGGCACCGCGATGGAAGTGGTGACCGATATGCTTCGCGGCTCGCGCTTCGACAAGGACGAGATCGCCAAGGAGCGCGAGGTCATCATCGAGGAAATCAGCTCGACCTACGACTCTCCGCCCGACATCTGCGACCTTGTGTTTGACGAGATGCTCTGGGGCAACCACCCGCTCGGGCGCGACGTTGCGGGCAGCCGCCAGAGCGTGCGCCGCATCAAGCGTAACGACCTCGTGACCCACGTGGACGAGCACTACCGCCCCGACTCCTTGGTCATCGCTGTGGCCGGAAAGGTCACCCACGCCGACGTTGTGGACCACGCTTTGCGCCTGTGGGGCGATCTCGCCCCCGGCAACAACGGCGCCGCGCCCGATAGCCCCTCGCCCGACGAGTCGGGCGGCCCTCGAATCATGGCCTACCGCAAGCGCACCGAGCAGACCAACGTGATAGTTGGTGTGCCCGCCCTCGCCTATACCCACCCGCGCCGCTTCACCCAGGACGTGCTCGACGCTATCCTCGGCTGCGGTATGTCCTCCCGCCTCTTCGTCGAACTGCGCGAAAACCGCGGGCTTGCCTACTCGGTGTCCAGCTTCGTCAAGACCTACAGCGACACCGGCGCGTTCGGCGTTCACGCCGCGGTGGATAACGGCGACCTCTCCCCCGCGCTCGAAGGCATTATGAACGAGCTGAAGCGCGTGCGCGACGAGCCTGTGCCCCCCACCGAGCTTCGCAAGGTGAAGGAGTACATCAAGGGCAACACGATGCTCAGCATGGAGCGAAGCGGTTACGTGGCCCACTGGGCCGGGTGGCACGAATTGATGCTCGGCCGCATCGACAGCCCCGAAATCGTGCTCGACAAGATCGAGCAAGTGTCGGCCGAAGATATCCAACAGCTTGCCGCCGACCTGTTCCAGACATCCAAGCTGCACATGGCC
>DASTEB010000234.1:0-20629 GCA_035710025.1 Chloroflexia bacterium | reverse complement strand
TCTTGTAGCGCAGGTAGCCGTCGGCGTACTGCTCCCAGGCCTGCCGCCTTACCTCTATATCGGGGTCGTGCAGCAGCGTCTCGAGCGTGCCGCCCGCCACCTGCAATTCGCCCTCTGACGTCTGGACCTTGCCGTAGTCTATCTCGGCGTCGGCCAGCACGCCGTGGGTGGCGCGGAACAGGTCGAGCGGGTCGCTCACCATTGCGAGCACCGCCTCCACCTCGGGCGATCGCACGTGGCCCTCGCGGGTGCGCAGCACGCGGAAGTAGTGCTCGTACCGGCGAAGCTCAGGCTCCTGCTGCATGAACTGCTCGATCTTCTCCTGCGGCAGGGCGAGCAATTCCGGCTCCGCGAACGAGATCGCCGCCATGAGCCGGGCCATCATGCCGCGGGCCTGGTCGCGCAGGGCGATTGCGTCCTGGTTGCCTGTGTCCACGTCGCTCAGCATGGAGGAGTAGACGAACGTCTGCCCCATCCTGACGAAGTACTTCTGGTAGTCGTTGAACCAGTCGCGCAGCTTCTCGGGCGAGTCGCCCAGGTGGCCCTGGTAGGCTGTGAGGGTAGGAATCGCCCCCTCGACCTCTTTGAGCGCGGCGCGCCAGTCGTCAACCGTCGGGAAAATACTCTCGAGGTTCCAGGTGTGCTTCGTGGGCACATCCTCGCGCCTGGGTAATGCCACAGCCATTGTGCTGTCCCCCTTGTCGATTTGTGTTGCCGGGGCCGCGCCAGGTCGCTGCTCGGCCAGCCCGTCCATGCAGCCCCCACTGATGCCATTGAGATATTTATCGAATATTCAGGGTCGGGTTGTCAATGAAACGGCATACAAAAGGCCACCTGCGCATCGTCCTTGACGTGCAGATGGCCCTTTAGTCAGCGGAAGCGGAGGGACTCGAACCCCCAAGGCTTTATGGGCCCAACTGTTTTCAAGACAGCTTCCTCATCCGGCCGGATCGCTTCCAAGCACCTTAATTGTACCAGAGCCGGAATTGGCAGTCAATTCACAACTTTGCGTCTTTGCGCCTTTGTGTGAATACAATCATACCTTCGTGCCCTTCGTGCTTCGTCGTGTACTTCGTGGCTAATAAACTCCGCCGCACCCGGGTGTTTGGGTCGGGCACACCCCATTTTGGTATAATTACATGGTGAGGGATTTCACGTAGTGAACGAAGAAACGCTCGTGCAACAGCAGAATCAGCCCGCGGAGAGCGCCCCGGAAAGCGACGATTCGGCCATCGAGCCGCTCATCACCCTGGCGTCGGCGCTGCTCGACCTGGACAGGCTGCGGGTGGTGGCGCTGCTCGCCGAGGGGCCTGCCAACCGCGTGCGAATGAGCGAGGCAACCGGTCTGCCGCACCGCGATCTGCTCCGGCTGATCGACGGCCTGCAGAACTTCGGTCTGGTGCGCCCGGTGCCGCCCGCGCCCCGCGAGCCTGACCACCACACGCTGTACGAGCTTAACCAGGAGGCTTTCACCGCGGCACGCCGGGCCATGGGCAAATACAAGGGCGTGCGCAAGCGCCCGTCCGACAGCCGCGAAATGACGCTGGAGACGTTCCTGCCCGCGGGCAAGCTGACCGCGTTCCCGCGCAAGCACAGCCAGATGCTGGTCGTGCTGGACGAAATCGTAGGCAAGTTCGAGCCGGAAAGGCAATATCCCGAGCGTGAAGTGAACGTAATATTAGGGGAAGTGAACGAAGATTACGCAACGCTGCGTCGCCTGCTGGTGGATTACGGCTACATGGTTCGCAGCGGAGGTATATACAGGCGCAACGCGTAACCGGAGCGCATGGGGCGCTCGCGGTACAGGAGAACACGCATATCATGGAAATCAAGCTCGCAAAAGAGATGGGGATGTGCTTCGGGGTGAAGATGACCCTCGACCACATCGACGAGGCCATCAAGACCCGCCCGGGTATCGATACCCTGGGCACACTGGTACACAACCCCCAGCTTGTGGACAAGTTGAGCGCTCAGAACATCGGGGTGGTGAAGGGGCTGGACGACGTCCACTCCCCGACCGTGGCCGTGACCGCTCACGGCGCCGCGCCCGAGGTATACGCGCGCGCCGAGCAGCAGGGCCTCGAACTGATAGATACGACCTGCCCGCTGGTGACGCGCGTGCAGCAGCTCGCGAAGAAGCTGGTGGAAGATGGCAACTGGGTGATCGTGTACGGTGACGCCGACCACCCCGAGGTGAAGGGCATCCTCGGCTGGGCCAACAGCGTGTTCGACGAGAAGGCCAAAGAAGCCGCCGAGATGACCCCCGAGGAGGAGAAGGCGGAGAAGAAGCGCAAGCTGCGCCCGTACAACTCGCGCCGCGCCATCTGCGCCAAGAGCGTGGAGGAGATCGAGGCGGCGCTGGCCGAAGCGGGCACGCCCGACGCCAAGATACCGCGCATCGCCCTCGTATCGCAGACCACCCAGAACACCGAGTGGTTCAAGGGCTTCGTGCGCGACGTGGTGAGCCGCTTCCTCGAGTTCGGCTGCGAGGTCCATGCGCACAACACCGTCTGCTTGCCTACAGCCAAGCGCCAGCCCGCCGCGGTCGACCTGGCCAAAGAGGTTGACGTGATGATCGTCGTGGGCGGGTACGAGTCGGCCAACACGCGCCACCTGCGCGACATCTCGGCCGAGTTCGCCCCGTCCTACCACATTGAGCGGCCCGAGCAGCTTGACGAGGCATGGTTCCAGGGCGTGGAGACGGTCGGCGTGACCGCGGGCGCGTCCACCCCCGACTACGTGATCCGCGAGGTAATCGACGCCATCGAGGCGCTCGACGCGAAGATGCACGAGGCAGCGGTCGTCTAGCCCGCCAACTCACAGCACGCGAACAGGGGCACCCTTCGTGGTGCTCCTTTGCTTTACCCTACAACTTTCGCCCGATTGCTTGTATGCGACCGCCTCGGGCCGTGCGTAGCGGTATCTGTGCCGCCTTTGTCCCACTAAATGTATCGCCCACGCACGGGCGCGCTGTGCTTTAATGTAGGCACACGCTGCGGCGTGCCATATAGTACCGGCAATATTCAAATAGAAGCGACGGCATATATACCCATACACAGGAAGAGAAAGCACATGATACTCGAGACCGTAGAGAGGCCCGCTGCCCCGGCGCAACCCGAGGCCAAGCGGCCGTTCGACAAAAACGTTGACCTGGTGTTCGAGGGCGGAGGCGTGAAGGGCATCGCCATGGTGGGCGCGCTCGCCGCGCTGGAAGAGCAGGGGTACAGGCACCAGAACCTGGCCGGCACCTCGGCCGGGTCGATGGTCGCCACGCTGCTCGCCGCGGGCTACAACGCCTCCGAGCTGCGCGACCTGATAGCGGCGCAGGACTTCAGCGCTCTCCTCGACCCCAACTGGGTGGGCCGCATCCCCCTGATCGGCGCGCCGATCAACGTGGTGGCCGACCAGGGCGTCTACAAGGGCGAGATCCTGCTGAACAACATGCGCAAGTGGCTGGCGGCCAAGGGCGTGCGCACCTTCGGCGACCTGCGCTACACCCCGCCCGAGGGCTACCCTGAGGAGGACGACGACCGCTACCGCTACAAGGTGCAGGTGATCGCCTCGGACCTGACCGACCGCTCCTTCCTCGTGCTGCCCCGCGACGCTCACAGGCTGGGTATCGAGCCGGACGACCTCGAGGTGGCGCTGGCCGTGCGCATGAGCATCAGCATCCCAATCTTCTTCGAGCCGGTGCGCTTCCGCAACCCCAAGACCGGACGCACACACATCATCGTGGACGGCGGCGTGCTGTCCACCTACCCGATCTGGCTGTTCGACGCCGACGGCATCCCGGCGTGGCCTACCTTTGGCTTGCAACTGCTGGACGACGACGTGCCTCCGACCGCGCCAAAGCGCAGGCCGCGGGTCGGCAGCCGCATCATGTCGCGGCTTGGGCGGCTGGAGGGGGTCGATTTCCTGGCCGACCTGTTCTTCACCATGAAAGACGCGCACGACCGCCGCTACATGGAGGAGCACACAATCGCCCGCACCATCCCCATCCCGACGCTGGGCGTGAGCATGACCGACTTCCACCTGGGCTACGAAAGGGCCATGGCGCTGTACGAGTCGGGCCGCAAGGCCGCCGAGGAGTTCCTCAGCACGTGGGACTTCGACGCCTACATAGCAGAGTGCCGCATGGCGAGCCCCCGCGCCAACGCCACCCGCCCGGTCGACCTGCGCTTCACCCAGGCGGTGCAGTCACGCGCCCGGTTGATACAGGAGGCCAGGCTGGCCGGGTAATCGGGCGCCGACCGTGGGCGAGCGGCTTACTCTATCTCGAGGAAGCCCTCGCCCATGTACACGCACTCGCCGCCCACCTGCACCCGCACGATTTCGTCGCCTTGCCGCTCGATCTGGATGTGGATGAAGCTGGGGCGCCCAATCTCGATGCCCTGCTCCGACACGATATAGGCCACGGGTGAAGCGTGTACGATGCCGTAGCGTACAAGGTACGCGCCCAGCGGCCCGCTCGCCGCGCCCGTCGCCGGGTCCTCGTACACTCCTAGCTCGGGCGCGAACATCCGGCTGTGTACTGTCGAGCCGGGGTTCTCGACCTCGGTGGTGAACACGAACACCTCTGTGGTGCCGACCGTGGGCATGAACCGCTCAAACGCGCGCCTGTTGATACTGACCGCCCGCGCCGACTCGAGGTCCACCAGCGGCACGAAGAACACCGGCACGCCCGTCGACACGACCTGCATCGGGTAGCGCGTGTCGATGGCCGAGGAAGGTAGCGAGAGCATATCGGCCACCGCGTCCACGTCGTCCGAGCGCGCGGCGAACTGCGCGGCGGGCTGGGTCATCCAGATCATGCCTGGGCCGCCGTCCGCGAAGTTGATCTCGACCGGGATGTCGCCGATGTTCTCCTCCAGGATGAGCACCGTGTGGTCGCGGGTGCGCTCGATCATGTGCTCGCGGGCCAGCACGAACGACGTGCCCACGGTGGGGTGCCCGGCCATGGGCAGCTCGCTGCCCGGCGTGAAGATGCGCACCCGGTAGGCGTGAGCCGGGTCGTCGGCCGGCAGCACGAAGGACGACTCCGACAGGTTCATCTCGCGAGCGATGGCCTGCATCGTCTCGGCCGCCAGGCCGCGCCCGTTGGTGAATACCGCGAGCGGGTTGCCCCCGAACGGACGGTTGGTGAATACGTCGACGCGGTGGTAATGCAGCCTTCTCATCAGGACCTCCGGTGGGTAATACGTCATGCGTAATGCGTCAGGGACCCAGTACAGCATCTCCTTGCTCCCTGACGCATGACGCATTATGCATTACGCGTTGCCGCCTCGTACAGGGCGATTCCTACGGCGATGGTCAGGTTGAGCGAGTCGATCTCGTTGCTCTGCGGGATGGTCACCGGCGTGCCTCTCGCCCGGAACTCCTCGGGCAGGCCCGCCGACTCGCTGCCGAACACCAGCGTGTGCGGGCGCTCGAAGCGAGCATCGGGCAGCATAAGCGTGCCGCCCGTCATGAAGGGGTAATATGTGCGTAAGAAGTGCCCGGCGTAGTGCTCCCAGGTGTCGAAGTATCGGAAGGAGATGCCGAACAGCGCGCCCATGGACGAGCGCACCACTCGGGGGTCGAACACGTCGGCGGCGGGCCGCACGAGGGCGAGGTCGCGCACGCCGAAGCCAAGCATGGTGCGCATTATTGTGCCCAGGTTGCCCATGTCGCTCGGATTGACCAGCGCGACGTGCGGGGTCGCCGGGTCAAGGTCGCGCTCGTACTTGCGGAACACGCCCACCGCGTAGGCGTTCTCTCGCGGGGCCAGCCGCTCGACCACCTTGTCGTTAACCTCGACGCGCACGCCCAGCCGCCCGCATAGCTGCTCGATCTTCGCCACGCCCCGGTTCTTGCGCCCCGCCTCGCTCAGCAGCACTTTCAGCGCCGCCTCGGGCCGCCGCTCGAGCAACTCGACCGTGGGGAACACTCCGAAGGAGTAGGAGTGGTCGAACTCCTTGCGGTAGGTCTTGAGGGGTACATCGGGGAGGGTTGACATAACGGCGGCTTATCTCTCGGCGGGTTTACATAACGCGGGGCTTATATCTTCGATTCGCTGCGTATTATCGGCCCGGCGCAAGAGCGTGTATACTCTATGGCGCGAGCACTGTCAAGACCCGGAGGCACACATCTGCCATGCCCGATGACCGCAGCCCCATCACCTTCACCACAGGCGACCGTGCGTTCAACCTGCGCGCCGTCGCTGTCATCGTGCACAACGGCCGGGCGCTGCTCCACCGCGCGGTAGTAGACGACTTCTGGGCGCTGCCCGGCGGCCGGGTAGAGCTTGGCGAGGCAGCCGCCGACACCCTCAGACGCGAAATGCGCGAGGAGATCGGGGAAGAGGTCGAGGTGGGCCGCCTGCTGTGGCTGGTGGAGAACTTCTTCGAGTACATGGGCAAGCGCTGGCACGAGATCGCCTTCTATTTCGAGGTGAGACTGCCGCCCGGCTGTCCCCTATACGAGGCGACCGAGCCTTTCTCCGGCATGGAGGACTTCTACCCGGAGGGCTCCGGCGGCATCGAGCTGATCTTCCAGTGGCACTCCGTAGACGGCCTCGAGAGCGTATACCTGCTCCCCAGCTTCCTCCGCACCGGCCTCCGCTCCCTACCCGAGCAGACTCAATACATTGTCCACGAGGATGAGCGCATTTCGTGAGACGCAAAGTCATTAAAATAGAACCTTTGCGCCTTTGCGTCTTTGTGTTTAACACTAATACCTTGCCGGAGGACGTTAGCCGGGGAGGGGCCGAAGCGGTATAATTTGCCATGACCTCCGCACCACGCGCCGAGCAGGCCGAAGTCGAGCAGCCTGCCCGCACCGCCGCTGCCCGTGCTGAGAAGGTCACCTACCTCTCCCTGTTGCTGTTCTACCTGCCGCTCGGGTTCAGCGGGCTGATGATGACGCTGGACCTGCCGGTGGTCAACGCGGTGCTCAACCGCTTCCCCAACCCCGATACGTCGGTCGCGGCCCTGCGCGTGGCTTTCTCCATGGCCCTGGTGTACGAGGCCTCGCACATCTCCATCATCGACGTGTCTACCGCGCTCACGGCTGACAGGCGCGTGTTCCGCCTGCTGGGGCGCTTCTACGCTGTCATGGCGGTGGTGCTCCTAGTCGGCGCCTCGCTGGCGGCCTTTTCGCCCGCCTATGATGCCATCGTGCGCGGCGTGATGAACATTTCGCCGGAGGTGGCCGAGGCTGCCCGCCCTGCCTTCTGGGGGTTCTTGCTGTGGCCCATCCCTATTGGCTGGCGGCGGCTGTGCCAGGGCGCGCTCATCCGCCACGGCCATCCCAAGCCGGTAGGCGCGGGTGGGGTTGTGCGCCTTATCTCGCTGGTGGCCGCGCTGGCTTTCTTCTCGTGGCTCGGCTCGTCTGTCGTGCCCATCGAGCCTGCGGCCATCGCCGTGCTCGCAATGCTCGTGTCGGTCACTGCGGAGGCGCTTGCGGTGCAGGGGTGGACGCTGAGCGTGCTGCGCTCCATGCCCGAGGTCGACCACGACGCGCCCCCGCTCACCACGGGCGACATCTGGCGCTTCTTCCGCCCGCTTGCCCTCACGGCCATCATGGCTACCTTCACCCAGCCGCTGCTCACGGCGAGCATAGCGTCGGCCTCGGTGGCCTGGGCCTCGCCTAACGCCCAGGTGGTGGACGTGGCGGCCTACGCGCTGGCCTGGAGCGTGGCGATCCTCGCGTTCGGCCCCACCCTCAGCATGACCCAGGCGTCGATCACCTGGCACAAGAACCACGATCCTGTCGTGCGCCAGCGAGGCAGGCGGCTCATCCTCGGCCTGGGCGTTGGGTTGGCCGTGTTCATCGCGCTGGTGGCCTTCTCGCCCATCGGGCCGTGGCTGTTCACAACCGTGCTTGAGGGGCAGCCCGCCACCTCCGAGGTCGCCTTGCAGACCCTCCGCATGTTCGTGCCGATGCCGATTCTGCACTCAGCCTCGTTCATGCTGCGGGGGCGGATGATCGCCATGGGTCACCCGGGGGCAGTACGGCGCTCGCAGATGATAGACATCGCCGCGCTCTTCCTGCTGGTGTTGCTCGCCACAGGACCCCTCACGCCCCTGCTGCAGGGTGCGCCCGCAGCTCCGTTCGCCGCAATCGCGTACAACCTGATGCTGGCTGTAGACATCGTTGTGCTGTCGTTCGGGCTGCGGCCCCTGCGGAGGTAAGCCCATACCATGCCGAAACCGGGCGCCAAAATGACCGTGGACGAGATAGTGGCCGAGCTACGCGGCATGGAGAGCGAGCACAACCGCGAGGGAATGGCTCGGTTCGGCATCGCCACCGAGCACACGCTGGGCATCTCGGTGGCCGACCTGCGCAAGCTGGCCCGCCGCGCCGGGAAGGACCACGCCCTCGCACGGCAGTTGTGGGACACCGGGCTGCACGAGGCGCGCATCCTCGCTTCGATTGTGGATGTGCCCGCCGAGGTGACCGAGGAGCAGATGGAGCGCTGGGTGCGCGACTTCGACTCGTGGGACCTGTGCGACCAGTGCTGCGGCAACCTCTTCTGGCAGACCGAGCACGCTGCGCGCAAGGTGTTCGAGTGGAGCGAGCGCGAGCCCGAGTTCGAGAAGCGCGCCGGCTTCGCACTGATGGCCTACATCGCCTGGCACGACAAGAAGGCGCCGGACGACTTCTTCCTGTCTTTCCTGCCCGTCATACGGCGCGAGGCGAGCGACAGGCGCAACTTCGTGCGCAAGGCCGTCAACTGGGCGCTGCGGCACATCGGCAAGCGCAACACTGCCCTCAACGCGGAGGCTGTCGCGCTCGCTCAATCCATCCTCGACTCTGGCGACCGGGCATCGCGCTGGGTCGCCTCGGACGCCCTGCGCGAGTTGACCAGCGAGACGGTGCGCGGGCGGCTGGGGTAGGGTTGAGGCGGGCGGGGCAAAACCTTGCAGGCCCCTTCGCTGCTCCTGTATCCTTAGCAATGGCAGGAACCCAACCCGATTCCTGCACGTTAACCCAGTGGACGACCTGAATAACATCTCTGCCGCCCATTCCGGCAGGCTAATCTATCGCGTGCTCATTCTGTATCCCATCTCACGCAAATCCCACCGGAGGTAACCCTTTTTGACCCCGCGCGCTCGTAATCATGCTCGCTTCGCGGCCGTGCTGCCCGTGCTGGCGCTGCTGGCCGCATCGCTGCTCGGCGCACTGCGCCCCGCCGCCGCCCAGACCGAAGCCGGCCAGCCCGTAGACAACCCGTACAGCGTCAACGTCTTCCTGCACAAAGAGGTAGAGGAGTGGAAGATCGACCGGACGCTGCAGATGGTCGCCGAGGCGAACATCCCCTGGATAAAGCAGGAGTTCCCCTGGCAGGAGATCGAGTTCCAGAAGAACTACTTCCACGACGACAAGTGGGACAAGTCGGCCTGGGAGAAGTTTGACCGAATCGTCGACATGGCCGAGAAGTACGACCTTAAGATTATCGCCCGTGTCGGCCATCCGCCCGCCTGGGCGAAGGCCGACGACGGCTCCGGTCCTCTGAAGGACAACCAGGACCTGGCCGACTTCACCAACGCCCTGCTCGACCACTACGACGGGCGCATCCAGTACGTGCAGGTGTGGAATGAGCCTAACCTTGCCGCCGAGTGGGTGCCCGGGCAGGCGGTCGAGCCGGAAGGGTACGCCGACATGATGAAGACGGTGTACCCCGCCGTGAAGCAGGAGCACCCCGACGCCGTCATCCTGAGCGCGCCGCTCGCCATCACTCTCGAGGGCACGAGCCTGCGCGGCAACATGAACGAGCTTGAATACTGGGCCGGGCTGTACGACAACGGCATCAAGGACAACTTCGATATCGCCTCCGCCAACGCCTACGGCCTCGACCAGCCGCCCGACGCCCCTCCCGGCGAGCGCATGCTCAACTTCCGCCGCGTCGAATTA
The DNA here is from genome assembly GCA_035710025.1 of Chloroflexia bacterium. Lineage (GTDB taxonomy): Bacteria > Chloroflexota > Chloroflexia > QHBQ01 > JADMIH01 > JADMIH01. Next base: position 10,735 of record DASTEB010000234.1, on the reverse strand, counting down.
CTGCGCGCCATCATGGAGGACAACGACGACGCGGACAAGCCCATCTGGCTGAACGAGTACGCCTGGAACGCCTCGCCCGAGTCGCTGCCCGAGGAGGAGAAGAACTACTGGCGCCACGTCACCGAGGAGCAGCAGGCCGAGTGGACGGTGCAGGGCGTCGAGTACGCCCGGCAGAACTGGCCGTGGGCGGGGGTGATCTCGATCTGGTACTTCCGCCAGGTGGGCGACATCCCGCCCGAGAAGGCCGAATACTACTTCCGAATGGTGAACCCCGACTTCACCACCACGCCCGTGTACGAGGCCGTGAAGGACGACGCCGCGAAGTACCCCGGCCCCGCGGCGCAGGTGGAAGGCACGCCCACGGTTGCCGCGCCTACCCCGACGACCGCGGCAGCCGTGGAGCCCACCGCTACCACCGCTGCCGGAGAGCCGACCGCGACGTCTGCCGCATCATCGCCCACCGCCGCGGCCGCAACTCCCACAACCGCCGCAGCCGTTCCGACCGCCACTCCTGAGGGTGGGGCCGTGGCGGGGGCGAGCGGGAATAACACCCTGCTGTACGTGCTGGGCGGCGCGCTGGTGATCGCGGGCCTCGCGGGCCTCGGGTATTACTTCATGCGCGGCCGCGGCACGAGCACTAACGATCCATCAAAGACCTAAGTCGGGCGCGACGAACGGATGGCGGGCTGCCACCTCGGGCGGCCCACCACTTTTTGTGATAGAGTCTGCACATGGTCACCACCCGCCGCCTGACGAACGCAGACCGGGCCGCGCTGGAGGCGCTGCTGTGCCGCGAGCCCCGGCACAACGCGTTCCACCTGAGCGTGCTGCGCGAGTTCGGGGTTGAGGGGCCGGGGGGCGAGTCGTGGGGGGTAGGGGCGTACCGGGGCGACACGCTCGTGGGTTCTGCAATGGCGCTGCGCGGCACGGGCGGCATCTACCACACGCCGGGCGACGCCGACGTGCTCGAAGCTCTGGCGGGGGCGGCCACCGACCAGGTGATGATGGGCAACCTCGCCCTGCTCAGCGGGCACGCCTCGCAGATCGACCCGCTGCTCGGGCTGGCAGGCTCCCTCGTGTACGGGCATATGGACAGGTGCGACTTCGTCACCCTGCGCAGGGGAGAATTGCAGGCGCGCACCAGGGCCGTGCACGGGTTCGGCCCGCCGCGGCTCGCCGGGCCGGAAGACATGGAGCGCCTGATCGACTTCTACCTGCACGGCTTCTACTCGCTGGCCCGCCTGCCCAGCAGGACCGCCTGGCGCAACCGCCTGACCGAGCAGCTTGCCTTCCGCACCCTCTACTTCATCGAGGATGAGAAAGGCGCGGTCGCGAGCGCGGCACTCTCCAGCGCGGAGGGCGGGGGCGCGGCCATGCTTGGCGGTGTGGCGACGCTGGACGAGTACCGGGGACGGGGGCTTTCGGCGCTGTGCGTGGGCGCGCTGTGCGACTACCTGTTTCGCAACGGCACGCAGGCCATATCGCTCTTCTACCTGCGCAACAACCACGCCGCGGCCCGAGTTTACGGCAAGCTGGGTTTCCGGGCCGCCGGAGAGTGGCTGCTGGCCCCGGTAGGCGCGGGCTTCCTGTTCGGCAACCTGTAAGCTGCCGGAAATGAAACGGGACCGAGATATGTCTCGGTCCCACTAGCTCGTCCGGGTTGCGGCCCTACTTGTCCTCGGCGTACGTGGGGTGGGGGATGAAGCCCCAGCGGTCCTGGGGCCAGTACGACACGAACGCCGTGCCGATAATGCGGTCGACCTGTAGGCCGTTGAAGATGTGCGAGTCGGCCGAGTTGCGCCTGTTGTCGCCCAGCACGAATATCTGGCCGTTGGGTACGGTGTACGGCCCGTAATTGTAGTCGGGCGTCTGGCGGATGTACGGCTCGTCCAGCTTTTCGCCATCCACGTACACGCCGCAGCCCCCGCAATCTCGGTCAGGGTCGCCCACCGGGTCGGGGTCGGCCTTGATCTCGACCGTTTCACCCTCCACCGCTATCACGCGCTTGATGAAGTCCTTCGGCTCGGTGGGCGATTCGAACACGATGATGTCGCCGCGCTGCGGGCCGTGGAACAGGTAGCGCATGTCGGCGGGCACGTCGGAATTGAACATGCGGGTGAGGAAGTTGGCGTCGTAGCGGTAGTACATTCCGCTGTTCACCAGCAGGCGCTGCTCGTGACGCAGGGTGGGAAGCATGCTTTCGCCTTCCACCCTGAAGTTCTGCACCACCGCCCTCACCATGAAGAAGATGAGGAGCGTGGCGAGCACCGTCTCGGTTATGTCGCGGAAGGCGCTCTTGCCGTTGCCCGGGTAGCTGCCATTCGACCCCAGCCCGTCGCCTTCGACCTCGGCCACGTACGGCAGGCGCTGCTCGGAATACCACCAGTTGTCGTCTTCTACACGCATCAGAAAATCTTCACAAGATTGCGAGCCACAATATTGCCCCGACTTGCCGGGGCACCGACTTCATATTCTATAACGCTATTATATACGTCGAAGATAACAATAGCAAAAGCCGTTCCCGCCGCTATGGGGCTTTAGGCGTACTCTGCGATTCGGCCCCTCCCTTTCCTAACATTACTCTTGTGCCCGCTTCACGGTACAATAGGGCTATTCCCCCTTGCGCGCTCGCCCTCCTATAATTGGTCCAGGACCATCAGCACAGATCGGGGGAATTGTCATGCTCATAAAGCGCCTGCAAGGGCTTCAGTCTACGTCTACCGATGCCGCCCAGAGCGCGACCGGTCAATCCAAACCACTAGGCCCCGACGCTCCGCCTCAGCCTCCCTCCCCGTCGCCCGACAACAAAGGTAACAACCCCACCGGTGTCATGCCGGGCACCCAGCCCCTGCCGCGCAACACCGTCCTCCAGGGCCGCTACGACATCGAGCAGGTGCTCGGCATCGGCGGCATGAGCACCGTGTACCGCGCCCGCGACCTGCGCTTCTCCACTGTGTCGCGCTACTGCGCTATCAAGGAGATGCCCGACAACGCGCCCGACCCGCGCACCGGCCAGCTTCGCCTCGCCACCTTCGAGCGCGAGGCCGCCATGCTCGCTACCCTGTCGCACCCCGGCATACCCAAGATCTACGACTTCTTCCCGTCGAACGGGCGCGTGTATCTCGTGCTCGAATACATCGACGGGCGCGACCTCGAGACCCAGCTTGAGCAACGCAAGGCGCCCATGCAGGAGGACGAAGCGGTCAAGTGGGCGGTGCAAATCCTCGAGGTGCTCGAGTACCTGCACGGCCACCAGCCCCAGCCCATCATCTTCCGCGACATGAAGCCCTCCAACATCATCGTGAACGGGGAGGGCAAAGTCACCCTGATCGACTTCGGCATCGCCAAAGTGTTTCAGTCGGACAAGCGCGGCACCATGATCGGCACCGAGGGCTACGCCCCGCCCGAGCAGTACCGCGGACTCGCTGAACCGCGCGGCGACCTGTACGCCCTCGGCGCGACCATGCACCACCTGCTCACCAACTTCGACCCGCGCACCCAGACGCCCTTCACCTTCCACGAGCGCCCCATCCGCAAGTACAACACCCGAGTGTCCGAGTACATCGAGTCGGTCATCCTGCGGGCCGTCGAATACGACATAAACCGCCGCTGGCCCAACGCGCAAGCCTTCCGCCAGGCGCTCATGCAGAGCAGCATCTTCGAAGGCAAGTCGAAAGGCTCGGCCTATGCCGACCCGCTGGCTGACGAGCCGACCTCGTCGCTGCTTTCCTCGGTACACGTGCCGAGCATGGCAAGCTCGCTGCTCGACGGCATGACCGATACCGGCCTGACGTCGCCTCGCATGATCAGCGCCCCCAGCGGCACCCTGAACAGCGGCCTGTCGGGTGGCCTGGCTATGCCCATCGCCGCGCCTCAGCCTGCGCCCGCCCACGTCGGCGCCGACGGCGCGCAGGTACTGTGGACGTTCACCGCCGACGACGAGATACGCTCCTCGCCCCTGTGCGAGCGCGGCGTGGTCTTCTTCGGGTCGTACGACACTTACCTGTACGCGCTCAACGCCAAGAGCGGCGACTTCCTTTGGAAGGTGCCCACCAAGGCGGGCATCTGCTCGTCGCCTGCGCTCGCGAGTGACAGCGTCATCGTCGGCTCGGAGGACAGCTACGTCTATTCGTTCGATGCGCGGCGCGGCACGCTCAACTGGTCGTACAGGACCGCGGCTGCCGTGCGCTCGTCGCCAAAGGTACACAACGACCTTGTGTACGTCGGCTCGGACGACCAGAACCTCTACACATTCCATATCGACACGGGCCAGGTGGCGTGGAAGTACCGTACGTGGAACTTCGTGCGCTCCTCGGCCACCTTCGCCCACGGCCTGGTGTTCGTCGGTTCCTCCGACGGCAACCTGTACGCGCTCGACGTGCTGAACGGCACGCTCAAGTGGAAGCTGCACACGCTCGGCGCGATCATCAGTACGCCGCTCGTGGTGCGCAACATCGTTATCGTCGGCTCTATGGACAACTACATCTATGCCGCCGACGTGGATACCGGATTTACCGCGTGGCGCTACGAGTGCCAGCGGCCCGTGTCGTCCTCTCCCACGATGGCGGGCGAGCGCGTGCTCGTCGGCTCGTCCGACGGGTTCCTGTACTGCTTGGACGCGCACAACGGCCGCCTGCTGTGGAACTACGACACAAGCAGTCAGATAACGTCGTCGCCCCGCGTGTCGATGGCCTTCGACGCGGTGTACTTCGGCGCGGCCAACAACATGGTGTACTCGCTCGACATCAGCACGGGCGAGGAGCGCTGGAAGTACAAGACCCGCGGCCCGGTCGTGTCGTCGCCCGCGGTGGAAGACGGTATCGTATACGTAGGCTCGCTCGATAGGAAGCTGTACGCATTTGCTGTGTAGCCCGCGGAGCGCGATAGTGCTCCCAACCGAGAGGATCCAATGTCCAAAGCTGTTATCATCCATATCTATAACGAGGATCCCATCCTCGCCGAGGTCGAAGAGCTGCCCAAGCCGACCGACAACTTCATCGAGTTCACCAACCCCCGCCGGCGTGACGGCAAGTCTATCCCCTACGTCACCCAGGGGGCCAAGACGTTCATGTTCCCCTGGCACCGCCTGACCTTCATCGAGGTGATGACCACCGACTCCGAGCGCGAGGAGACCATCGAGTTCTTCCGCGAAGACAGGTAAGGCCGACCATCTAGCCCGGCCCCGGCCGATGCTGTATAGTATCGGCGGATGCGAATCTTCATACAGGCGCTGCTACCGATAGGCGATACGCTGTTCGCTACCCCGGCGATCCACGCGCTGCGGCAGCACTACCCCGACGCGCGCATCACCGCGCTGGTATACCCCACCAACTCAGGTATCCTCGCCTCCAACCCTGATATAGACGACCTGGTCTACTGGCCTGCGCGCGCCCAGTGGCTCAACCCGCGGGTGGTGCGGCGGCTGTTCTCAAGGCTGCGCCGGGCGCGCTTCGACCTCGCGGTCGAGTTCTCCAACTACGCGGGCTGGCTCTCGCGCCTGAGCGGGATTCCGCGGCGCACCGAGATGCGGTTGCCTTCCCTGTGGTGGATCAGGCCCGGGGCCGGGCGCGAGTGGCGCCGCCACCACGCGGTCGAGCACTACGCCGACGCTGTGCGCCGCCTTGGCGTCCCGGTGCTCGATATGCGCCTGCGCATTTTCCCCACCGAGGTCGAGGAGACCCGCGCTGAGGCATGGTTGGAGTCGCACGGCGTTGAGCCGGATGGCCTGCTGGTGGGCATCCACCCCGGCGGCGAGGGCCTGTGGGGGCGGAAGAAGTGGAGTCCTGCCGGGTTCGCCCGCGTTGCCGGGGGGCTGTACGACCGGCTTGGCGCGCGAGTGGTGTTTATGGGGGGCAAGGACGACGCGCCCCTCGCCGCCGAGATCGCCCGGCGCACGCACGCCCCCGTGATCGACGTGACCGGGCAGACCAGCCTCGGCGAGACCGCAGCCCTCATCCGGCGGTGTACCGTGTTCCTGGGCAACGACTCAAGCCCGCTGCACATCGCCACGGCCGTGGGCACGCCCGCCGTCGGCATCTATGGCGTGACCGATCCGCGCAGCTACGGCCCCTGGGTACCGGGCGGCGAACGGGGAGTGGACTACGACATCGTGCGCTCGAACCACCCGTGCGCCTGCCGCTTCCCTCTGGCCGGCGGCATTACGCTGCCAACATGGATCCCCATCCTCCTGTGCCCTGCGCTCGAGCACATCACTCCGGCGCAGGTACTCGAAGCCGTCCTGGCCGTAGCCCACGCCAACCTCCCCGCCCGCAACAACCCCGCTCCGCTGCAGTCCCGAGAACCGGAGCCTGCGGCCACTTAACGACAACAGGCCGGGGGCGCGGTGCCCTCAGCCTGTCCTGCGATTTCTCTAGTTGGAAGCGGCGGCTAGCGCGGCTGCTCGTTCGTGGTGGCGCTTGTTGTGGTGGTCGTGGAGCCGGTCGCGGTGGGGACCTCGGGGGCAGCCGGGGTTTCGGTAGTTGTGGTGGTCGTGGTGGCTGCGGTCGTGACGGCCTTCTCGTCCTCGTGGCCCTCGGAGGCCTCGCGGAACTCGCGCACACCCTTGCCCAGCGAGCCGAACACCTGGGGCAGCTTACCCGCGCCGAATATGATCAGCACAATTACCAGAATGAGTATTAACTCGGGTCCACCAAAAGGCATCGCCTTTCTCCTTTCCACCGCGGAGCATATGCCGCTACGCTCATTATACCACGGTGAAGGAAATGCGTAGTGTGCATACGGCAGAGCGTGATGCGTGATGCGTGATGCGTGATGCTAGCGCATTGCCGGTAGCCCGCGTAGTGGGCTATGTCCTGAGTGCAAATCACTCACTGCCCTCTGCCCTCTGCCCTCTGCCCTCTGCCCTCTGCCCTCTGCCCTCTGCCTACTTGCGTTACGCTCGCGCGGCGATCTCCTCGCCCAATGCGAGCGCGACAACCTCCTCCGGCGGCATGGCGGCGCCGCGGTCCCAGGCGGCCTGCCATTCGGCCTCGGTGAGGAGCGATTTGGCCTGCTGGAGGTAAGACCCGCGGAGCGGGCGGACGAAGGGCGGGATCGGCGTGCCGATCTGCCTGCGCATGGCTTCGGCCGCCCCGTGCAGCACGGCCGATAGCTCGCCGTCGCCCCGGCAGCTTGCCCCCATCGCCAACCCCATCACCCCCTCCGAGATGCCCAGCGTGCCGCCAAGCTCCACGAAATAGCGAAGCGACTGCCTGAATAGCTCGGCCGACTCTTCGCAGTCGCCCACGTGCAGGGCAAGCTCGGCCTGGTTGGCAAGGATCTGCGCGATGTTGACCGGGTCGTTCACGACGCGGGCGCGCTGCAGCGCCTCGTCGTACAGCCTGCCCGCCTCCTCGTGCTTGCCCTGCCAGTGCAGCGCCACGCCCAGCGCGTTGATGCAATACGAGATCAGCTCCGAGTTGTCCATCTCGCGGGCCACGGCCAGCCCCTCGCGCGCTACCGACTCGCCCCGCGCGAGATCGCCGCTGTAGATGGCGGCCCCGGCGAGCATGTACAGGGCGCGGGTCAGCCTGTACCTGTCGCCCAGCTTGCGGCCCATCTCGATCGCCTCTTCGGCCAGGCGAATGCCCGTGTCGTAGTTGCCCTTCAGTATGTTGAGCATCGCCAGGTGCTCGAGCACCTCGCCCGTGCCCGCCAGGTCCTCCAGCTCGCGGTACAGGATGAGGCTGTTGCCGTACAGGTCGCGAGCCTCCTCGTATGAGTCCTGCTTGCGGGCCAGCGCCGCCGCCCACTGGAACACACGCGCCCGGTCGCGGGTGGCCGCCGCCGAACGGCGCGACATCACCTCGTCCAGCCAGCGCCGCCCCTCGGTGAGGTAGCCGTACAGCGACCAGAACCGCCCCAGCGCCCCCGCGATGCCCAGCGCGATCTCGTGCTCGCCCTCGTCGAGCGCCCAGCGCAGGGCCGCGCGGAAATTGTCGTGGTCGCTCTCCAGCATGCCGAGCCATTCCTCGGCCTCCGCGCCCATGAGATGCGGCTCGGCCGCGCCCGCCAGCGCCAGGTAATATTCGGCGTGCATCTGGTGCGTGTCGTCGGCCTCGTCCCGCGCCTCAAGCTGCTCCAGAGCGTACTCGCGGATCGTCTCGAGCATGGTGAAGCGGGCCTCAGGCCCATCGCCGTCGTCCGGCCTGCTCGATATCTGCACCAGGCTCTTGTTCAGCAGCGACTCGATGCCGCCCAGCACGTCAATCTCGAGGTCGCCGCGGGGATTGCACACCGCTTCGGCCGCCGCAGCGGCCCAGCCGCCCACGAACACGCCCAGGCGGGCGAACAGTGCCTGCTCCTCGTGGGTGAGCAGGTCGTAGCTCCAGCCTATGGCGTTACGCAGCGTCTGCTGGCGCTCGGGCAGGTCGCGCTGCCCGCCCGTGACGAGCGCGAGCCTGTGGTCGAGCCGGGCGAGCAGTTGTGCAGGACCAAGCAGGCGCACCCTCGCGGCCACAAGCTCTATCGCCAGCGGCAGGCCGTCGAGCCGGGCGCACAGGGTCGCTACGGCGCGGGCGTTGTCCTCGGTCAGCGCGAAGGTGGGTTGGACGCTCGCGGCGCGCTCCACGAAAAGCTGCACGGCCGGGTACTCGGCCAGAGCGTCGAGCGGGGGCAGGCTCGCGGTGTTGGGCAGGTGCAGGGGCGGCACGGGGAACTGCCGCTCGCCCCTGATGTTGAGCGCCTCGCGGCTGGTGACCATCGCCTTGACCGTCGGGCAGGCCGCCAGCAGCGCGCCCACGGCAGTCGCCGCGCTCACTACCTGCTCGAAATTGTCCAGCAGCAGGAGCATCCGGCGGTCGCGCATGTGCTCGACCAGCGCGGCAGTCACACTCTGGCTGCCCCCCTCGCGCACGCCCACCACCTGGGCGATAGCCGCGGGCACAAGGTCAGGGTCGGTCACGGTGGACAGGCCCACGAAGAAGACGCCGTCGGGGAAATGGTCGGCTAGCTGAGAGGCCACCTCGACAGCGAGGCGGGTCTTGCCGATGCCGGGAGGTCCGGTCAGGGTGAGCAGGCGAACCTCGTCGCGCAGCAGCCGGTCGCACAGGTCGTCTACCGTGTCCTCGCGGCCGATCAGGGGCGTGAGGCCAATAGGCAGGTTGCTCGCCGGGGTTTCGTGTTCAGGCTCGGCGTGGGGAGCGTGGCCGTTGCCGAAGGTGCCCGGGCGCAGCGCCGTTACGGGACCGCCCGGCTCAGAGCGGGCCATGCGGATGAAGGCTGCGCGGTCTTCCTGGGGTACTTCGAGGTACTCGGCCAGCAACTCGGCCATCTGGCGCGAGGGGCGGCGGTCGCCCGACTCGATCTTGCGGATGGTGGCGGGCGAGCAGCCGACCATGTCGGCAAGCTCTTCCTGCGTGTAGCCGAACTCCTTGCGCCGCGCGCGAAGCCACTCTCCGAATGTGGTAGCGACGTCCATAATGTGCGCTTAAGCTCCCTCGCAGACGAGCCCCGGTGACAGCAACGCAAACGATATGCGTGGCGAGGCCGAAAGCGCCCGCTCGGCCCGCAATAGTATTGTACTCCCGGGCACGGCCGCATGCATAGGCCGGATGTCGCGCACGTACTAATCCTTTGGGTTTACCGCCGTCCCGTCCCTGCGGCCCGGGGGCCGCGAGCGTGTCCCCCTATTTGTCCCGCTTTCGGTATCGCTCGATGTCGCCCTTTTCTATTGGCCGGGCGCGGGGATTGGGATACAATCCGTCTATCACAGGGACCCGGCCCGCGACGGCCAGACCGTCCCGGCACACAGCCGCGAGGAGGCGGGCAGGCGCCCGGCAAAGAAGTACATGTAGAGCAGAACAAACAGACAGGACACCCACACCTACTCCCACTCTCACGCCTACGCCCACCCGCTGGAAAGGGAAAAGGCAATGCACGAAATCGAGATTACGCCTGTGTTCCCGCAGGTAAGCACCGACCCGAAAGGCACAGACATACCATGGGAAGCGATAGAAACAGCAACGGACGTACAAACGGTCGTGGACGACGAGTCGGGCAAGCAGACGGTACACATCAGCCCCCGGCCCGAAATCGAGCGGCGGGCGCCGGAGCCTCGCATCTTTTCCTGGTCAGACTATGGCATGAACAAGTGGATGAAGGCGCGAACCCGGATCCGCAACTCGATCCGCAAGGCGCGAACGCCGAGGTCGGCAGGGAGGACGCCTGGCGAGGCAAGGTCCAGCACGTGCTGAGCGGCCGGGCGGGCCGTTTCAGCGACTGGGGTACCATGGTGCAGGTCTTACTGAGCCTGTTGCCCCCCGAACGGGAGGACTCCACGCGCCCACAGACGGGCGAGCCGGCCGAGAGTTAGCGGTCCCGCACTGACAATACAAGGCAATAACCGGGCACAGTTCCCCTCGAGTGGGGGCTGTGCCCGTCTTATTGCGGAGAGGCTCCCCGGTCGCCCGGGTAGCCCTCGTACTCCATGCGGCGGGCCGTCGTGCTCGCTACCTCTTCGCCCAGCAAGCGGCCAACGACGTGCAGCGCCATGTCGATCCCGGCCGACACGCCGGCCGAGGTGAGCACGCGTCCGTTGTCCACGAAGCGCACACCTTCGCGCACTTCGACCGCGGGGTGCGTCATGCGCAGCCGCTCGATGCTGGCCCAGTGGGTCGTGGCCGGGAGGCCGTCGAGTATCCCCCTGGCCGCCAGCAGGAACGCGCCGGTGCATACCGAGGTCGTCAACTCGGTGCGCTCGTTCTGCCCGGCGATCCAGTCGAGCAGGCGGTCGTTG
>DASTEB010000233.1:0-2930 GCA_035710025.1 Chloroflexia bacterium | reverse complement strand
CCGTTCATCGACCGGTTGGTCGAATTGGCCCGCGAGAACGACACAGTGCTCGGCGCCAAGCTCACGGGGGCCGGTTTCGGCGGCTGCACGGTCAACCTGGTGCGCTCGGACGGCATACGCGCTTTCACCCGCGAGGTGGTGAGGCGCTACGTCGAGGAGACGTCACTGCCCGCCGAGGTTTATGTTGTTCGCCCGGTCTCCGGGCTTGAGGCGGACACCCTCGCAGCATAGCAGACAGCAAATTATCGAGAGCCGCCCCCCATTGAGGGCGGCTTTCTTGTTGCGCGAAAGGGCCGGAGGCTAGCTGATGGGCAGGGCGAACGAGTCGGCTCTGGGGAAAAGGGACTTGAGCAGGAGCCGGTGGCGGTCGCTGCGCACCAAGCAGTCGGTGAACATGTACTCTACCTCTTCCAGGCTGCGGTGGCCGAACAGCATGTGCATGAAGGTCCGGTCGGGAAAGAAGACGTCCCCGTCGTCCTGGTGCTCGGGCGTGTAGGGGGCGGCGCCGGTCAGTGCTCCCTGCTCGAACGTGACGCGGTAGGCGGACCTGTAGAAGTTGAGCTTGAGGTCGCCGGTGAAGCCCGCGGCGGGTGACTGTTCGAGACGGCGGTCGAGCACGTGGGCGACGTGGCGAAGGAAGGCGGGCAGGTCGGGCACGCGCACGAAGTAGGTGTAGGGCTCGGGCTTGCGCGGGAGCAGGCTGTGGATTGCCTCGTACACCGGGTGAGCGGTGCCGAGGGCGAGGAAGTACGCCCCGAACTCAGGCGTGTTGTGTTCCTTGGCGTAAACCTCCGCCGTGCGTGCCGCGTATCGAAGCACGGCGGGCGTGACGTCGTTCCACGAGTGGCCGGGGAGTAGCTCGTACATCTGCACGGGGAAGGTCGGGCCCCACGTCCGGGCGGGGTGAGCAAGGAAGCCGGCCGCCTCGCCGCCTACCCGGCGGATGACCATCAGGCGGTATCGGTTCACGTTCTGCTCGCGGCGGCCCGAAAGCTCGTATAGCCAGATGGCCCGGTCGCGCACGACGCTCACGGCGTAGCGCTGCATGGCGCGCGCGTAGAGGCCCGAGATAAGGTCGAGGTCGTCCTCCGTTGCCGGGACGAACTCGTATTGCTCCTCCTCGCCCTCGGGCAGGCGGGGCACGTGAACGCGGTAGCCGATTCGCCCGGCCTGGAGGGCGAGCGTCATCTCGTAGCCGAACTGGCGGTAGTAATAGCGGAGGCCGGTGATCACCTGGGCAAGCTCGCCGCGCTCGGCGCTCCACCGGTGCGCCTCCTCGAACTGGGCGCGCACGAGGCCGCGGTTGCGGTAGGCAGGGTCGGTGCCGACAAGCTCGGGGCGGCCGACTTTGAAAGGCACGCCTCCGTAGCTCCACACCTGCGAGATCCAGTTCATGGTCGAAACGATCTTGCCCGAAGCGGTGTCCTCGACCACCAGGAAGTCGTCGGGCCGGAAGGTGGGGTGGTTGCCCTTGAACAGGTCCAGAGTCCAGGCGGCTATTGACAGGTCAGGCTCGGGCGCGCCGTGTTCGGCATGGATGCGGCTGTTGAACGTGGCGACCTCGTCGGCGTCGGCGGGGACGGCGCGCCGCATAACGAGGCCTCCGCCCAGGTCGCGGGGGAGGGTCTGAGAGGTGTGTGCGGGAGAAGTCAACCGGGTCGCCTCCTGAGCAAAGGTTCGGTGCGGGGGGTGTCGGGCCTGCGCACCAGTGCGAAGACGAGCGCGGGGATGCTGACGAGCAGGGTGAGCACTGCTCCGATGGCGACGACGTAACGCGGCACCGGCGGCACCCAGTTGGATACCGGCTGGCCGGTGGCGACGTCGAACACATAGTGCTCGCCAAGCTCGGTGGCGAAGGTCAGGCGGCCCGCCTCTTCGTTCAAAGTGAAGTCGTGTACCCAGGTGTAGTGCCCGTCAATCACCGGGAGCATGAAGGGGAAGCTGACTAGCCGGTCCACGGGGTAGCGGACGATCTCGCGGCCGCTGTCGTAGAAGGCAAGGGCCATGACCGAGTAGTCGCCCTCGGGGGCGAGAGGCCCCCAGCGCACAAGGTGCCTGCCGTTACCCGACACAGTGACCGCCGAAGCGTACCAATCGACCGTCCACATCGGTTCGCCCGGAGCGTCGGTGACGTATAGTCCCGATACGTCGTAGCGGCCGCGGATCTCCTCGTCGCGCCGGACGCAGCCCGACGGGTTGTCCAGGCTCACCTCCTCGCGAGCCAGCATGACGAAGATGTACTCGCCGTTGGGAGCTAGGCGCGAGTAATCGGAGGCGCAGCGGGCTTCCTGGGCCTCCTGAGGAGGCGTGAAGCCGCCCGGCAGCGCGGACAGCAGCGCGAACGCCGCCACGGCCGCGAGGAGGTTCAAGCTCGACGCCCCATGCGGGGGAGTAAGGCGGCCTGGGCGGGTATCGGGTGCATGGGTATTGCTGCGCTCGCTTTGCTACTCCGAATGCTGCCGTGTCCGGAAGACGAGGCGGATGGGAGTGCCCTCGAAGCCGAACGCGCCGCGGATCTGGTTCTCGATGTAGCGCTTGTACGAGAAGTGCACGGCGTCGGCGTCGTTGGTGAAGACGATGAAGGTGGGCGGCTTGATGTCGGCCTGGGTAGCGTAGTAGAACTTGACCCACTTGCCGGGCTTTGAGGGAGGCGGGTGGGTCTCCGTGGCCTCCTTGATGAGCTTATTTAGCTGGGCAGTGTTGACCCGCTTGGTGCGCTCGCGCGCCACCTTCATGGCGGTGGGCAGCACCTTGGTCACGCGCTGGCCGAACTTGGCCGAGATGAACACGAAGGTCACGTACGGGATGAAGTTCAGCTCCTGGCGCAGGTGGGCGGTGTACTCGTAGATGGTGTTGGAGTCCTTCTCCACCAGGTCCCACTTGTTCACCACGAGCACCATGCCCTTCGCCTCTTCGAGCACGTAGCCTGC
>DASTEB010000232.1:0-2435 GCA_035710025.1 Chloroflexia bacterium | reverse complement strand
ACCATCTGCGAGCACTCGGGCACAGCGAGCGTTTTGCCCCAGCGCGCCCTGCTGCCGGCCGCCAGCCTCGCCGGGTTCGATGGAGTGGTCGACACGACAACCGACGCGTTCGTGACGGACGGTGCGGCCTCGACCTCGCGCTCCGACGCGAACAGCCTCAGCTTCATCTGGTAGGCCGACGCCGTCGTGGGCCTGGCGCGCGTGCCCAGCTTGAGCGTGTCGACGTCCACGTAAGCCGACGCATCGGCCTGCCCGCTCACCGAGTGCCGGGCGGGCGCTTCGCCTCCGCTGGCCCACACGCCCAGGTTGTACCAACCCGTCCAGCGCGCGCCGATGCGCGCCCGAAGCTGCACTTCGAGCCACGTGCCGGAGGGGGTCGAGGCGTTCCACGAGGGAACCGCCTCGGAGAAGGCGAAGGCGGGCGTGACGATGGGGCCTGTGGCCTCGCCCACCACGAACGCTCCGCCGTTGTAGAAGCTGCCCTGGCGGTATCTGCCGGGCGCGTAGGGGTCGGTACCCGCGCGAGCCTTCTGCAAGTCAAGCTGCAGCGCGCCGTTCTGGGACAGTGTCAGGCCGTCAAGCTGCCAGGCGGCAAAAGCGCGGTCGGCTGCGCGCCAGCGAGTGGTCTGGACGCGGTAGGCAGTGCCGTTCTGGGCTTGGGCGTCCAGTGGGAGCAGCAGCGGCACGAGCGCTATCAACAGCAGGCACAGCCTCTTGCGAGTATTCGACACTCAGGCCCCTTTCCGGGTGGGAACGTGGATTGCGCGGTCACAGGGTAGGGTTAGTATACCATGCCGTCACTCCCCCGGCTGCGTCAGCCGCGGGTCGGCCGATACCCAGCACTCGTACGGGTCGCCGTCGGGGCACTCCACGCGCCACGGACCCTCGCCCGGGGCGCGTCCCGTCACGGTCAGGGTTTGCCCGGCGGGCACCTCGGTCACGGGGTTGGAGCCTGCGCCGTAGAAGCGAAACAGCGGCACACGGGCGAGCGTCGTGACGCTCTTTACCTCGGTCTGCTCGACCGGGAGCGGCAGCGTCAGCCCTTCCAGCAGCGCGGGCACGAACGGCTCGAACTCCTCGAGCGCCTCGAGCGACTTGAAGCTGAAGAATGAGTCTTCGTCGTAGTGAGGCACGAGGATGTACAGCACGTTTCCGTCGAACGCGGCGTGCGAGGGCCACTTCTCCACCACCTTGCCGCTCTCGTCGGCCACGTTGAAGCCGTAGCGCACGCCCGGCATATCGCCGATGCGGATATCCTCGATGGGCAGCCGGGTAAAGGTTGCGCTGCCGCGGTAGCGGATCTGGCGGTCCTCCTCGAACGTCTCCAGGTTGCTCTCGATAAAGGCGTCGAAGGCCTCTCGGATCTGCGCCGCCTGGGCGGGGTCGCGGTAGTCAATCGAGCCTGGCTCAAGCCCCGCGTCGCGCAGCATCCCGGCGAACTCGGGCAGCGTCTCGATGTGGCTGGCGAACAACTCGATGGTGCCCATGTGCTCGGAGCCGTCGAACATGCAAAGCAGAGGCCCGTTGCCCTCGCAGGGCCGAACGCTCCAGCCCTCGGGCGCTTCAGCTTGCGCGAAGATTGTCTCGAAAGGGTTGCGCGTGGAAACGCTGGCGTCTATCCCCGGCTCACCAGGCTCTCCGGCGTCCGAGGGCGTGGGGGTAGACTCGGCTTTGGTCGTGGCGGTGGCTTCGGCGGTTGGCTCGTTGGTAGCCGTCGGAACTGGGGCAGTAGTCGCTGTAGGAGCCGCCTCGGTGGTAGCCGTGGCAGCGGGCACGGGCGGCGTCGGGGTAGCGGCCGGCGCACCGCAGCCTACCGCGAGCAGGACGGCGGCCAGTGCCGCCAATGCGATAAGTCGTTGTTTCATATCGTCCTCTTTTCCTATGTGAGCCTGGTACGAATGTGAGCCTGGTACGAAGCGGGATAGGCCGCTCGTGCTTATACGAGCGATTATAGTGGGGCCGCGCTCACCGAGCAACGTACCAACGGCGTGCGCCGTGTACATCTTTGGGTGGCCCGGCAGCGCCCGGCTTGCGATCCCCGTGGGTCGAAGGGGCGGGCAGTTGTGCGTATAATGGTGTCGCACAATCACTTCGGAAAGCACGACCATGACCCAACCCGTCCTGCCCTCACAGCAGGATCTCGATCGCCTCGGCTTACCCTATGAGCGGCTCTCCTTCTCACCCGATACCGAGAAGGGAGCCGCGTCGGTTGCCCGCGCCCTGGGTTACCGCGAGCGGCAGATGGTAAAGACGCTCATCTTCGAGTCGGACACGGGTGAGCGCGTGCTCGTCATGCTGGGCGGCGACCAGAACGCTATCTCGGGCCACCTCAAGCAGGCCATCGGCAGGCGCAATATCCGGCTCGCCTCGCCCGAAGCGGTGGTCGAAACCACCGGCTATGTGATCGGCTCGATCCCGCCATTCCACTGGCAGCC
>DASTEB010000231.1:0-5451 GCA_035710025.1 Chloroflexia bacterium | reverse complement strand
CGGCACGTCCTCGTAGGTCTGGCCCACCGGAGGCTCATCGAACCCTGCGGAGTTGGATACGATCTTAGAGGCCTGGCCGCGGGTGACGTTGACCTCGGGGCGGAACTTGCCGTTGGAGTAGCCCGACACGATGCCCCGGCAGGCCAGGCACTGTATGTACGAGTCGAAGGTCGAGCCGGGCGGCACGTCGCTGAAGCTGATGGTGCAGGTGGACGTAGGGATGGGCGCGGGAGTGTTCGTAGCACCGGGTACCGGCGTATTGGTGGCGGGCGGCACCGGAGTGTTGGTGGCGGGCGGCGCGGGCGTCCAGGTCACGCCGGGCGGCGGTGTGTTAGTGGTCGTTCTGGTGGCGGTTCGGGTAGGCGTGCGCGTTGGCGTGCGGGTGGCGGTTGCCGGTCCAGGTGTGCGCGTGGCGGTGGGCGTGCCGCCCTGGCCCAGGCTCTGGATCCTGTCGCCCAGTGCTCGACGTGCCGTATACAGGGCGTTTGGGTCCTGGGACCACACGCGGAAGTTGGTGGCAACCGTGCGTACCGTGTCCAGGGCGAACTGCGTATCCCCCATGTTCCTGAGCATCTGCACGTACTCGTAGTCCTCTGCCCCCTCCCTGAACATCTTCAGCCGCATGCCCGCGATGACCTGGTCGGCGGGCAGACCGGCCTCCAGACCCCGGTACGTCAGGTCCCCTTCCCCAGGCGCCCTCGACCCGGTCTCCTGGTCGTAGCGGTTCTTCACGTTCCACGGGTCGCCCGTCCAGTAATCCACCCGCCAGAACAGGCTGCCGGTGAAGCCCAGGCTCTGGTTGATCATGCCCTGCATGATGCGCGAGTTGATGGGCAGGTAGTCTATGGTGAACTTGGGAGCGTAGTTGTCCTGGGTGAGGGGGTTGTACGACCACATCTCGACGCCGCGGCTCTGCAGCAGCTCGATGTGGGTCCTTGCCTGGTCGTAGTGCTTGGGCAGCACGCTCCACTGGTCGCCGGCGCTGTCCTGGTAGTTGGGCGGGGTGCCCAGCAAGCCGGGCGCGGGGCTGTCCACCGGGTAGGTCACGATATGCGGGTGCGCTCCGCCCGCCCGCAGGCCGTTGGCCCAGCTAAGGTAGAAGCCGTTGGCGATGTTGTCGGTGCAGGGCCAGACCTCGTCGGCGTACGCCTTGTACAGGTACAGGCCCGGCCGGTGCCTGGCTACCTCGGTAGCGATAGCGGCGGGCGCGGGCACGGGCGTGTTGGTGTAGCAGTGCCTGTAAGACGAGCCGCTGCCCGATATGTTTATCGAGACTCGGTCCAGCCCAAAATTGTCCATGAGGTACTGCTCGTCGCTCAGGCTGACGTACTTGGGGGCCAAGCCGTGGCGCAGCAATTCCTTGTAGTTGGACAGGTTATCGCGCAGGTCGCTGTCGGTCTGGGAGTAGGCATGGAGCGACTTGACCAGCGGGAGGGTGAAGTTCCACACGTTGAGGGTGATATTTACGGTGGCCGTGCCCTGGTTGCTGGTAATCGCGGCCGTGCCGAGGTACTGGCCGGCGGGCGTACCGGGCGGGGTGAAGATGTCCACGAATATGGGCTGGTTCTGGCCTGCAGCCACCGAGAAAGGCGCGGCGTCGTACACTCCTCCGGTCAGGTCCTGGTGAGTGTCTGGGTGGAAGAATGGGATGAGGCCGTCGGGGTACAGGCCCGGCCCGAGGGGCCTGTTGGTGCCGGAGGAGGCTGTGCTGCCGTAGGGCAGGTTGACGTAGTGCGCACGGTACAGGTTGATGTTGTTGGTGGAGATGGTGGCGCCGCCCGGCCCGACCAGGTTGGACACCGCCACGTTGACGTTGGTCAAGTTCCCGGAAGCAGGAGCCCTCACTACGATCTGGAACGGCTCGTACTCGCGCTTGGCGCTGTACAGCGTGACCGCCGTGTTGGTCTCGACCGGGTCGAACTTATACACCCACGTCATGGCGTCTTTGACCCAGACGATCGGAACGGTAGCCGGGTCGGAAGGAGAGCTCGGCCCCGCGTTCGGGGCCGGGTCTCGGGCTCGAGGCGCCTTGCCTTCGCCGCTTAAGCTCGCGGTGTACGAGAAAATATCTGCATCAGCCGCGGCCGCTTCTGGACTTTGCCCCGTGGCGCACTCCGGGAAGAAGGTAGTTGCCGCCATCTTGGAGATCTGGCCCCTGGTGACAGCGTTACCCGGCCGGAAATAGGGGCGATTGCCCGGGCCGCACGGCTCTCTCGGCCCGCCGCACGGGTAGCCCGACACCACCCCGCGAGACGACAGCCTCTCTATGTACGGGTAGAAGGTATATTCGAGGGGCACGTCCTCGAACGTCTGCCCGCCAGGAGGCTCGTTGTACCCGGCTGCGTTGGACACGATTTTGGATATCTGTCCGCGTGACGCATCGGCAAGCGGGCGGAAGTACGGGCGATTTTCGGGTCCGCAGCGCTCGCCCGGTCCTCCGCACGGATAACCGGATACCAGGCCCCTGCTGCTGAGCCGCTCGATGAAGGGGTAGAAGGTGTGCTCTGGAGGCACGTCCTCGTAGGTCTGGCCCACCGGAGGCTCATCGAACCCCGCGGAGTTGGACACGATCTTAGAGGCCTGGCCGCGGGTGACGTTGACCTCGGGGCGGAACTTACCGTTGGAGTAGCCCGACACGATGCCCCGGCAGGCCAGGCACTGTATGTACGGGTAGAATGTTGAGCCGGGCGGCACGTCGCTGAAGCTGATAGTGCACGAGGCGGTCGGTACGGGGGTAGACGTGCGCGTGTGGGTGTTGGTGGCCGGGGGCACCGGCGTATGCGTCCGCGTGTTAGTGGCGGGCGGAACCGGCGTATTGGTGGCGGGGGGTGCGGGTGTCCAGGTCACGCCGGGCGGTGGGGTGTTGGTCGACGTGCGCGTCGCTGTGTGGGTGGGCGTCCGGGTGAAGGTGCGGGTCGCGGTCGGTACGCCCGGGGTATTGGTCGCGGGGGGATTGGCGGTGGGCGTCCTGGTCGGCGTCCTGGTCGGCGTGCGCGTGACGGTGGCGCTGCCGGAAGAGGGCGGGCCGTGGGCCGCCGTGGTGCCGGTATCGGTGAACGACTGCCCCTGTATCGGGACGAACTGCCACTCGTAGCTCGTGGGGCGCAGGGTCAGCTTGAGCACGCCGTGCGCGGTGTTGTTGCGCACTTCGCTGTTGGGCAGAGGCGTGTTGAAGTCGTACAGGCTCGATCCTCCCGTGCCGACCACGAACTGCCGTATCCCGTAAAGCGCGTCTGCCACTCCGGAGGGGGTCTGGGGCGCGAATCGCTCGTACATGTGGTCGTGCCCCGACAGCACGACCTCGGCTCCGTACTGGTACAGGGCGTCCCACAGGGGCCTCTGCGAGGAGCTGCCGCCGTGGTATCCTGAGCTGAACAGGGGCTTGTGCCCGTAGGCGAGCACGTTCTTGTCCATGTTCGCGGCCAGCTGCTGGCGCAGCCACGTATTCTGCGGCGAGCCTGTGGAGCACCCGCCTATCTCTGAGCAGTTGTAGTTGAGCACGATGATGAGCCACGTATCGAGAACGTAGCTGTAATAGCCCCTGGTGGGGTCGCCCGCCGCGGCTCCGAAATAGTTGAAATAGTCCGCCGCCCCCGTTACGTGGTAATCGTGGTTGCCCACAGAGGGCAGGGTGCGGGCCTTGTGCCTGCCCCACGTCGGGTGGTAGCAGTCGCTGAACTGGGCCGCGGTGCCGTCGGGATAGGCGTTATCGCCCAGGGTAATGACGGTGCCCGCAATGCCGTCGAGCAAGGCGGCCGTGGCCTCGTCCTGCGTCCTCCCGCAGTCGGCGATGTCTCCCGCGCCGACGACAACCGGATCGATTTCGGGGGACTGGGCAGCGATTGCGGCGCTCGACCCGGCCACGCCCGTGGCGCCCGGTAAGAGCAGCGCCGCCAGCAACACTGCTGAGGCAATAAGCTTCTTCATGCTTCAGAAAACCTTCCTTTGCCGGGGTGCGCGCTCCCATATCAGTCCACGGAGCGCCGTCGCACATTCCCGGCGGATTCTTCGAGAAGCACCCTTTCGACGCGGTCGCACGGTCCTGTGCTTCGTCCGTGTGGGTCCGGGGCAGGCCGCGACGGGATGGAGTGTAGGCCCGGGAGCGTATGGTCGAGACGTAGGGACGCGCGCCACCTGCGGCGCGGCGGCATGCACTGCGCCTGGGGCGGTTGGCCGCGGCCGCTGGGCCACGCGTTCTTATTTAGCCTTCGCTTCGGTGAGGGAGAGAGGGTAAGAGGCGGGGAAGAAACAAGCTGGAGCTTGCCCTGTGAAATCGCCGCTGCATACGATTGCGGCTACGTAGTGTGCGACATTAGAACGAAGACAATGTCACTGGCCGACGGCCCAAATAATCGTGTGGTGCTTCACCGGTCGGCCCGAGTATAGCATCCCAAAAGTACGCACAACAATGGGACAAAGGTACCGGATTGCAGTATTGTGGGGTACGTTGAATAGCGTATTTTCTCGCCGCCACCCTAGCCGATGTGCGCTACCGACGGGTGGTCCATGAAGTGCCAGCGCACCGATTCCTGGGGCCGCTCGGGTGTGTGCAGTACGAGCATGAACTGCGCTTCTACATCGCCGGGGTTCTGGCAGTAGTGAGGCAGCGCGGCTTCAAACAGCAACATATCCCCCGGCTCCAGGACGTAGGTATTCTGGTCTACCTCGTACTTAAGCGTGCCTGCTATACAGCAGACAAACTCGTGACCGCTGTGCGTTACTCTGTCACTGCCGATGTCGGAGTGCGGCGCGAGGGTGACCAGGAAGGGCTGTACCTGCTGCTTTTCCAGCTGCATCCCGACGCCTTCTATCTCCAGGCCCCGGCTCGTAATCCTGGGGCCTTTGCCCGACTTTACGAAGATCACGTTGGAGCGCTGGTCGGTCTCGAAGAAGTAGCTCATCTTGACGTTGAGCGCCGTCGCCAGCCGCTGCAGGGTGGTGACGTTCGGCGAGATGGCGTCACGCTCGATGAGGCTGACGGCATTGAGTGACAGCCCGGCGAGGTCCGCCAGCTCTTTCTGCGAAAGGCTCTGTCCCCGGCGCAGATCGCGCAGCCGGTCACCTACAGAAAGTCTATCGTCCATGGCCCACCTCTATTGACAGATTACCAATTTGATGGTATATTCTGACTACCGGTACTTCGTACAACCAGTATGTTAGGAAACGCACCCAACGGGTTAGTAGGAACGGCGCACATTCGGTATTATAACAGTTATTGATAGCACGTGCGCGCCCGGGCGGTCGTTGGGGGCCGCGATAGGCTGATACTACGGAGTCATTGGCACCTCACGCAGCTTGGAGGCATGTATATGGAAGGCATCGTTATCACGTGGGAATGCCCCGACCAGAAGAGCATCTGTTGGCCGCCGCTGCTCGAGCTCATGTGCGGCATCAAGCACGCGAGAGTTGGAGATGTGGTAGCCGTTCAGGCCAGCGACGAGGAAAGCAAGC
>DASTEB010000230.1:0-8661 GCA_035710025.1 Chloroflexia bacterium | reverse complement strand
GAGTGCGCTGCCTGCCCAGTCGTCCAGGTAGTGCAGCAGCGCCAGTACGGTTGGGCCGGTCGCCGCAATCGCCAGGTGGTAAGTGAAGACCTCGGGCACCGGATACGTCCCATCGCTCCACTTGACTGCGGTCTGTACGGCAGCGAGGGCGATCGCGCACCACAGGTAAGTGAGCCACGGGGGCAGCGGAAGAGCGCGCACCCGGTCGGTCAGGCGATCAACCCAACCTGGGGCGTAGGGCAGCGTCCGGGGTGTCTCGTCCGATGCGACCGTCTCCTGCGTGGCGAGGGTGCTCATTGGACCTCGCCGCAAACTCACCGGCACGGACTGAATGCCGGTATCCTGCCTACTTCGAGTATAGCACTATCGGGCCGGGGCTAGGAGGCGGAGGGTAAGCCTTCGCGGGCCGCGATGAAATCGTACACGGCGCGGTACACGCGCTCGCGGTCGTAGTCCACGGTGACGATATGGAAGCCGCGGTGCAGGGCGAGCATGCGCTTGTCGCGGGAGCCGAGGCGCGAGTAGATGTGGTGAGAGCTGACGGAGGGCACGACATGGTCGTGGCGGGCGTAGATGACGAGGGCGGGCACGTGCACGCGGGGCAGGGACAGCCGCAGGTGGCCCAGGAACTCGATGAGCGATGCGGTGGCATCGACTGGGGAGAAGGTGTAGCTGACGTGCTCGTCGCGGGCCTCGGGATCGGCGATATCGCGGTACGGCTTGGAGAGGTAGGGCATCTGGCTCTTGATGCCGCGTAGCACGCTACCGACTCCGGAGGGTATATAGATGGGGGCCGACATCGCGACGATGCCCGCGAGGTCGGAGCCGCGCTGCGAGGCGGTGTAGAGGGTGAGCGCGCCGCCGAGCGACAGGCCCGCCAGGTACACGCGGTCGCACCGCTCGCGCATGACGTCGAGCGCCTTGCTCACGGAGTCGTACCAGTCGTACCAGGTCTTGCCCTGGAGGTCTTCGTGGGCGGTGCCGTGCCCGGCGAGCAGGGGCGCGCCCGCGGTGATGCCGCGCTCTGACAGGTAGCGGGCGATACCGCGCATCTCGTAGGGGCTGGACGTGAAGCCGTGGACGAGCAGCACGCCCACGCGCCCGGCCTCGTAGAGGAACGGCTCGGCGCCGGGCATGAGGGGGTGCTTCGCCTCGGGCAGATCGAAGGGGAGCGACAGCGGCGTTGTTACGGCTTGTTGCACAGGTTTCCTTTCAGGCAGTTTGCTTTCACGCTATATACGCGGCGGGCGCAGGTTTAGTATACAACGCGGTCAGTGGTCAGTGGTCAGTGGTCAGTGGTCAGTGGTCAGTGGTCAGTGGTCAGTGGCCAGACGACAAAACCCCGAAGGGGCGCAAGAGCTTACCCCGGGCCTGCGCCCGCGCAGCGGGCTTCTGTTCCGCCCCCTGATGACTGGCCACTGGCCAGTGTCTCACTGTCCCGGGTACTTGTCGCGGTAGCGGAAGACGCCGAGGTGTGAGAGGAGCACGTCGTTGGGGGCGACGTTCTCGGGGTGGTGCTCGAACACGGCGCGCTCGAAGTACTGCACGGTGTAGGTCTTGCCGTCGAGGTCCGACACCTCTGTGAATTCGTCGGAGATGGGGAAGCCTTGCTGGGCTACGCCTCCGTTGGCGCGCCAGTATTCGAGGAAGCGGCCGCCGAGGGTCTTGCCTGTCTCGGGGAAGGTGATGGCGCCGGGGTCGTTGTTGGGGCGCTGGCCGGGGGCGCCTTCGGGGTATTCGGAGCGGTATCGGAAGGTGCCCAGTTGCGAGAGCAGGACGTTGTACGGAGGTTGGTTCTCGGGGTGGTACTCGAACACTGCACGCTCGAAATACTGCATGACGTAGGGCTTGCCGTTCAGGTCGGATACCTCGGTCAGCAGGTCCGAGATGGGGAAGCCCTGCTGGGCGAGGCCGCCGTTGCGGTCCCAGTACTCGAGGAAGATGCCGGTGACGGTCTTGCCGGTCTCTGGGAAGGTGCGCGAGCCGGTGCCGGGGATGGAGGGCGAGCCGGGCGCGGGCGTCGGCTGCGGCGGGACGGGCGTGGCGGCAGGCGGCTGGCCGGGGCCGACGAGGCGGCGGATCACGCCGTCCTGGTAGCCTCCTCCCTGGATGTACCAGAGCGCGCCGTCGGGGCCGTTCACTATGTCCATGTTGGCCGTGACTTTTCGCAGTCGTGTGACCGACGTGGGGGCGGTGCGCTCGGCGTTGGGCACCATGTGGTACATCGCGCCGTTGTTGTAGCCCGCCATGAAGATGTGACCGCGCCACTGCGGAATCTGGTAGCCCGCGTACACCTCGATGCCCGTGGGCGCGACGCAGCACGCACCCTGCCCCAATGCCCACATGGGGCCGATGTTATTGAAGCGAGGGTCGGGGTTGTCGTCGTCACAGGGGTAGTTGGCGCGCCAGCCGTAGTTGTAGCCGGGCACGATTCGGTTCATCTCATCGTCGCATCCGGGGCCGTTCTCGCTGGCTACGATGAAGTCGGGATTCAGCGGGCTGAAGGCGAAGTCGAACGAGTTGCGCAGGCCGTAGGCGTAGACCGAGCGCAGGCCGCCCAGAGGCGGGTTGTCGCCGGGGATCGAGCCGTCGGAGTTGATGCGGTGCAGCTTGCCCTGGGTGACCTCGAGGTTCTGCGAGTTGGAGGCGGTGGCGTTGTCGCCCACGGTGACGTAGAGCTTGCCGTCGGGGCCGAAGTGGATGTTGCCGCCGACGTGGTTGCCCGCGGTCTGGCGCGAGCGGAAGATGATCTGCGGGTCTGAGCCGACGCCGTCGCGCTCGACGAAGCGCACGACGCGGTTTTCCATCGCGTCGCATCCGGGGCCAGGCTCGCAGGTGTAGTAAACGTACATGTAGCGGTTATGTTCGAAGGCCGGGTCGATGGCGATGCCGAGGAGGCCGCGTTCGCCGCCGCTGTTGACGTTGAAGGATATGACAGGGTGCTCGCGCGGAGCGGCGCCGTCGAGCAGGCGGACGTTGCCGTCCTTTTCGGTGTAGAAGAGGCGCCCCGCAGGGTCGAATGCCATCGAGACGGGGAGATGGAGCCCATCGGCGACGGTCTCGACGCGCACACCGTCGGGCAGGTCTTCAGGTTGCCCGGCCTGGGTGGGGGGAGCAGCGGGCGGCGCGGCGAGGACGCCGGTTGTGGCAAGCGCGAACAGGGCCAGCGCCGCGAGGGAGGCTGCGCGGCCGGGGAGACGTATGTGCATGTGTTCACTCCGTAGGGTGATAGGGGACCTCGGACGTGCCGGGCCGGGGCTGGCTGGGTTTGTGCAAGATCGGGGCCGTGAGGGCCAATTGGGGGGAGCAAGACGGAACCGGTCTTGCGGGATTGGGCCGGGGCGCGCCGCAACTCTTCCCTCATCTGATACAATGGCCGCAGGCGAGGCATAGAAAGCGGTCCTGAGGAGGGCAGAATGAGCAAGAGTGATATCTGGGCGAATGCCGAGGCATACGAGCGATTTGTGGGAAGGTGGAGCCGGTTAGTGGCAAGGGAGTTCCTTGATTGGCTCGCTGTGCCGCCGGGTACCCGGTGGCTGGACGTCGGCTGCGGCACGGGCGCACTCACTGAATTGATACCGGAGGAGGCACAGCCCGCCGACGTCGTCGGCGTCGATCCATCTGCCGGCTTCGTCGCCTACGCTCGCGAGCGTGTGCACGACGGACGCGCCACTCTTGAGGTAGCGGACGCGACGGCGCTGCCCTTCGGAGATGAGATGTTCGGCGCGGTCGTGTCGGGCCTCGTACTGAACCACATCCCAGCGCCGGGTGATGCTCTCGCGGAGATGGCGCGGGTAACCCGGCCTGGTGGTGTAGTGGCCGCGTATGTTTGGGATTACGCCGGCCAGATGCAGATGTTGCGCGTGTTCTGGGATGCGGCAGTAGAGTTGGACCCGTCCATAGTCGAGATGGACCAGGGCCGCCGCTACTCTATCTGCCGGCCGGAGCCGCTCGCTGATCTGTTCAACAGCGCGGGTCTGACGGGTGTCGAGGTACGCTCAGTTGACGTGCCTACGTACTTCCGCGACTTTGACGAATACTGGTCGCCATTCCTGGCCGGGCATTTTCCTGCTCCCAGCTATGTTATCTCACTCAACGAAGAGAACAGGGCGGCACTTCGAGATCGCGTCCGGGCGAAGCTGCCGACAGCGCCGGACAGCAGCATCTCGCTGGTTGCGCGAGCGTGGGCGGTTCGCGCAATTAAGTAACGGGGACGTGCCCTGGCAGCCACTATCGTAATCTGTTGACATGCTCCAGGCGCTCGCTGCCCCGACCCACCTGGGTCCATTGAGTTTACCGCGGGCAGAATGACCCGCCAACCTGAGTTGAGTTCTACGGGCTAACGCCTTCGGGATTCGCTGTCCCCGCCCGCGCGGGCTCGGGCTGTGTTGCAGGCGGGGCTAATCAGAGGGAACGTCGCTGGACCAGCGAGCTTCGGAGCCGTCGCTTCACTCGGGGCACTGAATTTGCACAATGTCGAGCCAATCGAGGGCTGTGCGCACGGGCGGCAGGGTCGAGGTGTCGGGCGCGATGTCAAGCGAGTAGATCGCGCCGAAGCGGTCGGCGACGCACAAGGCGGCGGTGTTGCCCTCGCCGAGCAGGCGGGCGGTGGTCGCGGCGTCTTCATCGGCGAGAAGCGCGAACGGCAGACTGAGGCGGCCAGTGAGCGCTCGGGCGTCATCCGGGGTGAGGGGCACCACGACCATAGCGCGGGCGTCACGTTCGAGGACTTCGGAGTGGATGGCGGCGAGATCGCGAAGGTAGGTCTCGGCAGAAGGACCGGTGCCCACGAAGGCGAGCACGAGGTTATACTTGCTGCGCATGGCGGCGGGGCCGGAGCGCCCGCCCGAGGTCTGAGGCAGAGAGAAGAGGGGCGTGCGGCCGCCGGGGCGAAGCGCGCCGGGCCGGCGAGCGAATTGTTGTGCGCCGGTAGCCATACGAGATTATAGAAGGACAACACAATGTGTGCCAATAACCTGGGGAAAAAGGAACTCCCGATCGACCGGGATACGAGGCTGGTGTTCCTGTTCGACGTGGACAACACGCTGCTGAACAACGACCAGTCGAAGAAGGACATGTCGGCCGCCCTGCACGATGTGCTGGGCGACGAGGGCGAGAAGCACTTCTGGGAGTTGTACGAGCAGGTCCGCAAGGAAATGGACGTGGTCAGCTACCCCGAAACGCTCAAGCGCTTCGACGATAGCTGTGAAGACGCGGTGGTCGCGGAGAAGGCGGCGCGGGTGATCAACGAGTGGCCCTATGGCGAGTACCTGTACCCCGAGTCGCTGGCTGTGGTGAGGCACGTGTCGCGCATGGGTGAGGTGGCGATCATATCCGACGGAGACACCGACTACCAGCCGCGCAAGATCGCCAACGCGGGCCTCGCCGAGGCGGTGGGACACGACGTGCTGATCTTCACGCACAAGCAGGAGTCGCTGCACCACGTCACCGAAATCTTGCCGGGGTGCCACTACATAATGGTGGACGATAAAGAGTCGGTGCTGGCCGACGCCGACAGGGTGCTGGGCGACAGGCTGACGACAGTGTGGGTGAAGCAGGGGCACTACGCCACCGATCCGAAGTACTACAAAAAGCCCGACCCCGATGTCGTGCTCGAGCACATAGGCGAGTTGTGCAGATTTGACCGGGACGACTTCCTCAGCCGGGCGCGGGTGGGGTGCGCATGAGCGAAGACAAGGGCAAGAACGCCGCCCAGGAGCGCGGGCAGGGCGATACAGACCTGGGCGACATGCTGCAGGAGATGCGCGTGCTCATCCAGGGCGCGCAGGTGCTCACGGCGTTCCTGATTATCTTGCCGTTCAATCAGGGCTTCGAAAAGATCGACGATGCCGAGCGATGGGTCTACCTCACGACGTTCGTGTCTTCGGTGCTGAGCCTCGTGCTTTTCAGCGCGCCCGCGGCGATGCACCGCGTCATCCGCCCGCTGCGCGACCGCGAGCGCTTCAAGAATATCGGCACGCGGCTAATCCTCGCAGCGCAGGTGTTCGCGTCGCTCGCGCTGGTGCTGGCGGTGCAGCTGGTGGTATCGCAGGTGCTCGGGTTCGGGGCATCGCTGCTCGCCGCGGGCGCTGTGGCGCTGGTGGTGCTCGCGCTGTGGTGGGTGCTGCCGCTAGTCCTCAAGCGGGATATGTAGTGCGCTAGCGGGTGGCGAGGTCGACGGCGGCCTCCACAAGCTCGCGCATACCGGGGCGATTCACGTCCTCCGGAGAACGAAGCTTGACGTGGCGCATGCCCTTGCCGGTGCCTTCCAGCAGGCCGTGTGGGTCGGGCAGCACCGCGCCCCTGACGAAGCCCAGGTTGGCGTGCGAGGTGAACCCGGCGATGTAGATCACCTCGTCGGACATGCGCGGGCCGGTCCCGTAGCGGAACATCTTGTCGGTGCCGATAATCCGCTCGACCGCATCAGGCCAGGCCGACAGGACAAGCTCGCGCGCCGCGGCGACTATCGGGCGGACGGTGGGGTTGTGGAGGGAGAGCAGTTCTTCGGGGGTCATGGCGTTACCTCGCCGGGCGCTAGCTGCCCGAGCCCGCCGCGCCGTACACGATGTTGAGCACGCGGGCACGAGTGTCGTTGGGGTCGGGCAGGTTCCAGCGGTTGGACAGGAAGACGTACACGAAGCCGTACTCCGGGTCGATCCAGAGGAGGCAGCCGGTGGCCCCGCCGTGGCCGAATGCGCGCTCGGAGGCGAGGAGGTCGCCGTTGCGAGGGAGGGACGGCTTGCCCCAGCCCGCACCGTAGTTGAAGCGGTCGGTGGTGCCGTAGCCGAATACGCCCTGCGTGTAGTGCCCGGTCATGACGGCGATGCTCGCGGGGGAAATGAGGCGGTAGCCGTCGAATTCGCCGCCGCGCAGGTATGCCTGGCCGAAGCGCACGAGGTCAGCCACGGTGCTCCACGCTCCGCCTCCCGGGTCGGCCATCGTCTCCCAGGACGACATCTGCTCGTGCGTACCCAGGTCGTACTGGGGCGTGGCGCGGCTGCGGTCGCGGGGAGAGAAGCCGGTGTCTTTCATGCCGAGCGGCTCGAAGATGTGGCGGCGCATGTACTCCGGGTGGGGCAGGCCGCTCAGGCGACGAACCAGCTCGGCGAGCACCGAGAAGGTAAGCGTGGTGTACTTGTGCGCGCTGCCCGGCTCGAAGTTCAGGTGGCTGCGGCAGGCGGCCTCGAACAGCCAGCCCGGCGGCGGGGTCGTGCCCAGGGCCTGAAGCTCCCCGTAGAATTGGTCCTCCTCGAGGCCCGACGAGTGGGTGAGCAGGTGCCAGGCGGTGACGCGCTCCTTGCCGTTAGCCGCGAACTCGGGAAGGTAGCGGGCGACCGGCACGTTGAGCAGCAACTTGCCCTGCTCGACAAGCTGGAACACTGCCGTGGCGGTCATCGGCTTTGTGAGGGAGGCCACTGGGAAGATCGAGTCGAGCGCGGCGTTGTCCCGGCCCGGCGCGACGTGCGCCCAGACCGTTTCGCGGGCGGTGGCTACGGCGACTGCCGCCGCCGGGTATGGACCTTCGTTCACAGCGTCGTCGATGATCGGGCCCGCGAGGGCGAGGCGAGTTAAGTCCATGGACATGAGGTTACCGGCTTTCAGGATAGACCTGGGCGATCACTTCGTAAGTGCCGCCCGAATGCTCGTCGCACAGGTCGCGCAGGCGGGAGAGAGATTCCTGCGAGTGGGGGCCGCCGCTCGCCGCGTCGATGTCTTCGATGGTGCGCCAGGGGCCGAAGGCGTAGAACACGGAAGGGTCGTCCAGGCTGCGGATGAGGGTGCCGTGGCCGATGGCGTTGGGCTCTGAGGCGTAGAAGGAGGCAAGGACGCGCCACGCCTCGACGAACTCCTCTTCGCGGCCCGGCTTAACCCGCCAGCGGGCGTGCGTGTAGTAGGCTTCTTCCAATCTTGGGCCTCCTTGCGCGCCGCGGCCGGGAGTTAGTGGTCGGCGCCGATGGGGATGCGGTCGCGGTCCAGCTCCTCCTGCGGCACGTCGAACTCCATTCGACTCTGCTTGAGATCGACCGGGCGCGCCGCCGCCTCTTCGAGGCTCATCTTGCCGTCCACCGAGAACTCAAGCTGCATGGGCACCGGATAGTTGCCTGTGAAGCAGCCCGAGCACAGGCGGTCGCCCGCCATGTTGACCGCGCGGAACAGGCCCGGCAGGCTCAGGTAGCCCAGCGAGTCGGCCCCGATGTGCTCGGCGATCTCCTCCACGCTCATGCGGTGGGCGATAAGCTCCTCGCGGCGGGCGGTGTCCACGCCCAGGTAGCAGGGGTGGGCCATGGCGGGCGAGTGGATGCGCACGTGTACCTCAGTCGCGCCCGCACGGCGGAGCAGGTCGACGATGGGGCGGGTGGTGGTGCCGCGCACGATCGAGTCGTCCACCACGACGACGCGCTTGCCCGCGAGCACTTCGGGCAGCGGGTTGAACTTCAGGCCAATGCCGCGCTCGCGCAGGTGCTGGTGCGGCTGGATGAAGGTGCGGCCGATGTAGCGGTTCTTGATCAGCCCCTCGGTGTAAGGGATGCCCGACTCTAGCGCGAAGCCGATGGCCGCGGGCACAGCCGAGTCGGGCACGCCGATCACGATGTCGGCCTCGGCAGGGTGCTCTCGCGCAAGCTCTCGTCCCATGTTCTGGCGGGCCTGGTAGAGGGGCAC
>DASTEB010000229.1:0-4729 GCA_035710025.1 Chloroflexia bacterium | reverse complement strand
GGCTCGTAGAAACTGCCCTCCACCTCGGCCAGCAACCGGTCCCCACGACTTACGAGGTTGGCGACGGCTCCGCTCTGGAAGTACCCACGCCCGCGCTGAAACGACTCGTCTGAAGCGAGCCTGCGGATGTGCCTTCCCGTTATCTCGGGCCGGTTGGACGAAACAGCCATAGCCTGTTACCTCGCTTACAGCCCACTATATGAAGTACAAGGCAGGCTTTGCAAGCGCCGCTCCTCCGGGGAGGTGACCTCCCGGGCGGCACAGCGCGTCTGGCCGCCAGGCCGACTCCGCGTAGGCTTTTCGACACAGGGCAGCTTCACATACATGGGGCGCGAAGCGCTTTTCAAACGCTTTCTCCTTTATGCTCTCGCGCAATATCCCAGGAAAGCGAGAAGGCTGCCATGACCGTACCCCCGCGCTCCGGCGGAAACCGATCTCAGCTCTTCACCCTCAGGGTCTGGGCCGAAGAATCCGCCGAGGGCCGTACCGAATGGCGCGGCAAGCTGCAGCGCGTGGTGGACGGCGAAACCACCTACTTCCGCGACTGGGACTCCATGCTCGCGCTCCTCCGGCAGATGCTCGAGTCGCCCGGTGCGCAATACCCCGGGCCGGCAGAAATCGCGGCGGAAGGCGGCGGACAGCACGAGAGGGAGTGAGGACAGAAGACCACACATCATGCAACCAGGGAGACAAGAGATGAAGACGCTCACCATCATGGGCTTGTTCGCGGCGGTTGCCGCTCTATTCTTCGCCGCGCCCCACCGCGCGGCGCAAGCGGCACCCGACAACGTGTCGATCAGCGTCGACATGCGCCTGACCGGCCAGACCTCGGCCGAGGGCACCTTCACCGCCTCCGGCGCCTTCGGCGACAGCGGCGCGGCGGTCGAGACTTTCCAGATGGCGGACGGCGGCTCGTCCGTCCAGGGCAGCAAGACCCTGCGGGGCAGCAACGGAGATATCGTCATCAGCTTCAGCGGGTCCATCACTCCGCTCGAGGGCGGCGCGAAGATGCAGGTCGCCGGCACGTGGCAGGTGACGTCGGGCACCGGGGCCTACGCCGGGATCGTCGGCGGCGGGCAAGTGAACACGACGCTCGACCTGGCCGCGGGCACCCTGCACGCCGACTACACGGGCGACGTCAGCCTGGCCGCCGCGTCAGCCCCGGCCGGTATGCCGCGCACGGGCGCGGCCGATAACCTCGCAGGCTGGCTCGTCAGGCTGGCACTGGCGGCGGTGGCGGCCGGACTGGTGCTGGCTGCTCGCGGCCGCTCAGGCCGGCGCAGCGCCCTCGGCAACTAGGACGGCGGCCCGCGGCCGGACACACTACCTGTTCCCCGGCGCTGCCCTTTCCCGCGAGGGCGCGCCGGGGAACGTCGGAGGGCGGTAGACAATGAAGCGATCCACCAATCTCGCCGCGTCCGTGGCGATCACCCTGGCTCTCATCTGCGGAGGGGCGGTCACGGGCAGGCTGCTGCACCCGGGTGGAGCGCGCCCGGCCGAAGCGGCCAACCTGGTCGCCCAGCCCGTAGGGCCGCTCACCCCGTCCGTCGTGGGCAGCGGCTTCACCTACCAGGGGCGGCTGCTGAACAACGGGGTGCCGGTCTCCGGCTCGTACGATTTCACTTTCCGCCTGTTCAGCCAGCCGTCCGGGGGCGTGCCGCTGAGCGGGCCGATCTCGGTCACTACCGTGATCACCGCGGGTCTGTTCACCACGAGCCTCGATTTCGGCGCGCCCGCCTTCGACGGTGAAGCTCGCTTCATGGAGGTCGCCGCACGGCAGTCGGGGGGCGGCGCCTACACCACCCTATCTCCCAGGCAGCCTATCGCCTCCGTGCCCTACGCCCTGTACGCCCTCAAGGCACGGGGGCAGAAGAACGTGGTGACGGTCGCGAAAGAGGGTGGCGACCACGCTACGGTCACGGCGGCTCTCGCCGCGATCACCGACAACTCCCCCTTCAGCCGGTACGTCATCAGGGTCGCGCCGGGCGTCTACACCGAAACGGTCACGATGAAGGAGTACGTGGACATAGAAGGCTCCGGCGAGCGCAACACCACCATCGCGCAGGTAGGCAGCGCCCTGGCGAACACCGGCACAGTGGTGGGCACCAACAACGCACAGCTCCGCTCGCTCACCGTGCGCAACACCGGCGGCAATACCAACGCCATCGCCGTCTACAACAACGGCGCCTCTCCTTCCCTGGCGCAGGTAACCGCCTCGGCCTCGGGAGGCTCCAACCTCAGCAGCGGGGTGTACAGCGTGGGCTTTTCGGCCTCCGCCATGACCAACGTCACGGTCAATGCTTCGGGCGGAGGCAACAACTGGGGCATACGAAACGAGGACTCCTCGCCCACTCTGAGCAACGTCACGGTCACGACGTCGGGCAGCGCGGGCAGCTTCAACTACGCCGTGCTGAATCAGGACTCCTCGCCCACCCTGAGCAATGTGACGATAAGCTCGCTGGGCGGCCAGTACAGCATCGGCATGGGCAACATCAACTCCTCGCCCACCCTGGGCAACGTGAGGATCATCGCCTCGGGGGGCAGCAGCGCAAGCTGGGGCGTGCAGAACTCCAGCTCCTCCCCCTCCATGAGCAACATGACGATCAATGTGTCGGGCCCCGGGGATAACCTCGGCGTGCTGATCGAAGACTCCTCCTCGCCCACCCTGAGCAGCGTCACGGTCAGCGTCTCGGGCGGCACCACCAACGTAGGCGTGGAGAACAACGCCGCCTCACCCACATTGACCAACGTCACCATCTCCGCGTCAGGCTCCGGCGCCAACTACGGCGTGCGCAACTCGAACTCGTCGTCCAGGATACAGGGCAGCGCCGTCAGCGCGAGCGGCGGGTCCATCAACATGGGCGTATTCAACACCGCGACGACCGGCAGCCACACGGTCAAGATCGACAACTCGAAGATCACCGGCTCCTCGAACAGCATCTTCAACGGCGCTCAGTTCACCACCCGCGTCGGCGCTTCCCAGCTTGAGGGCGGGCCGGTGGTGCCCGGCGGCGGCACAGTCTCGTGCGCGGGTGTGTACGACGAGAACTACGTGTTCTTCGCGAGCACCTGCCCTTAGCCTGCAGCAGCGTATGGGGGTCCCAAGATGAAAGCAGCGCTTCCAACACGATCTATCCTTCTGACATTGATCGCCTCAGCCATCTTTCTCGGCTCGGCGGCGTTCGCGCACGCCCAGGCCGGCGGGGGTCTCGACCTGCGCTGGGCCAGGATCGCGGGCGGCGGCGCGACAAGCACGGGGGGCACGCTCGAAGTTGGAAGCAGCATCGGCCAGCTTGAGGCGGGCGGGCTGTCGGGCGGTGCCTTTTCGCTCGAAGGCGGGTTCTGGCCCGCGGCCGCCCAGGTCCCCTCGTCGCAGGTGCTGTGCGTGGACGACGGCGGCGGGGCCACGGACGCACCCTGCGCCAATCCCACCGCCTTCACCGCCATCCAGGATGCGGTCACGGCGGCCGCCGCGGGGGACGAGATACGCATCGCCGCCGGCACCTACGTCACGAGCGCGGGCACCGCGGTGGTGACGCTAAATAAGTCGCTCAGCCTCACCGGCGGCTACCCGGGCGGGGCGGGCGGCTGGACCACGCCGGGCGACGAGACCCTCACCGTGATAGACGGGCAGGGCACCCGCCAGGGCATCAACGTCAGCCTGAGCGGCCTCTCCGTGACCGTGCAGAACCTGAGCGTGGCGGGCGGCGCGGTGGTCCTGCCGAACCCGAGCATGCTGTCCAACAGCCTTCCGGTGAGCGCGCAGTTCCTCCAGCAGTCGTCGGGCACCATTTCGGGCACCGCGCCCATCACCGTAACGGGAGTGCTCACCTGGAGCGGCGGCACCCAGACCGGCCCCGGCACCACCGTGATACTCCCCGGCGCTCAGCTCAATATCAACGGCAACGTGAACGCATCGAACGGCCGCGTCGTGAACAACCTGGGCACGGCCGCCTGGTCCTCGGGCAACATCAACCTGGGGGGCGCGGGCGGGGGCACGCTCAACAACTCGGGCACATTCACCGTCCTCGGCAACGGGGGGATAGGCAACGGCATCGCCAACAACTCGGGCACTTTCGTCAAGACGAGCGGCGGCGCAACCACGGCCAGCTTCCCCTTCACCTTCAACAACAGTGGCCTGGTAGACCTGCAGGCCGGCACCATGCAGATCGGGTTCGGCGGCAGCACAGGCACGTTCAGCGTGGCGGCAGGGGCGGTCCTCAACCTGTGTAACTGCGGCCACCACGTGCTCCAGCCTGCCTCGTCGGTCGAGGGCGAGGGCAGCCTGCTCGTTAGCGGGACGTTCGGCTCGGGCGCGGACCACGTGATCAGCGGCACGCTCGCCCTGCCCGTCATCGACCTGGACAGCGGGCGCGTCAACATCGACGCGGTCGGGGCCAACGCCGCCTCCACCGTAATGACCCTGACCCTGGACGGGGGCACGCTGGGCGGCACCCGTACCATCAGCGTTACCAACGCGCTCAGCTGGCTCCGAGGCAATATGGACGGCCCCGGGCATACCGACGTCCTGCCCGGCGCCCAGTTCAATATCAATCCGACACTCTCCAGCATACAGGCGGCAGAGGGACGCGTGATCAACAACTACGGCGCGGCCACGTGGTCAGGCTCGCAGTTGGTGTCGCTGGGGGGCTGCTGCGGCACAGACGCCGCCACGCTGAACAACCACGCGGGCGCTACCTTCACCATCCTGAACAACCAGACCCTCACC
>DASTEB010000228.1:0-4259 GCA_035710025.1 Chloroflexia bacterium | reverse complement strand
GAGACGTATTGTCTGCCGTAGAAGGGTGAGGCGGGGTTGTTGTCCACCCACCCTGAGAAGCGGTCCTGCGAGCCGACGCTGGTGACGCAGCCGGAAGGGGTCCACGCTATACCGTCGTTGGACTCCCACTGGCCGATGTCGTTGCCGCACGATGCGGCGAAGAAATGGGCGTACCACTTGTTGGCGCTCTCCGACCAGAAGTGGAACGGGTCGCCCGAGCACTGGCCGAGGCCCGAGAATGGAGAAGGCTGGATGCGGGTCCAGTTGGTGCCGCCGTCGGTAGAATAGGAGGCGCCGCAGAGCAGGCCGTTGGTCGAAAACGAGGAGGAGTCGTTATAGGTCACGACGATGGTCTGGCCGTTGCCCCACACCCACGATTCCGACTGGACGTTGCGGGTAGTAGTCTCAACCTGGGTGATGAGGTTCTTGTCGACCCCACCGTAAGCCAGCGGGCCGAGCAAGCGCTCGAACACGTTAGCCGAGCCTGAGGAGGACTGGGCGGGCTTCTCGCCGGACTGGGCCGCGCAGTAATCGACCACGGCGCCTGCCCACTTGTTCATCTGCTTGTCGAGGTGAAGCCTCTCGACGAGGGAGCAGTCAATGCCCTTCACGCCGAACGGGTCGTCAGGCGACGGCCTCGACGGCTGGATCCACGTATCGTACTGACCCTGCGCCCCGGCCGATTCGGACTTACCCTGAGAAACGGCCGACTGAGCGCCGAGGCCCTGGGGGGCCGCCGCGGGAGCGGCTGCGGGAGCGGCAGTGGGAAAAGCGGCGCTGGCCTGAAGGGCGACGCCGAGGAGGGCGAACACCGCGACAAGGGCCACAACAAGCCGCCTGGTTACTTGCCACCGTCTTTCTGGTCCAAGAGACATTAGAAATTGGCTCCTTTCCTGCGATAGAAACGACGCTCAGCACTTTACGGGAAGGCTGAGTGGGCCGTGCTGGGAGTAGTGCGTCGGCCTCCGGCATCACCCCTTTCTATTTGATTTTGCGCATGGAGATCTCTCGATTGGAGAGAGGACCAACCTGAAGCGTGGTATTAAGTAGCGGCTGCCACAGGTTGTCTTGGCATACCGCAGTACGGCGTGCAACTAGCTCCGAAGTTACGCGCGGGCTTGCACATTATATTGGCGTGCATCCGGTTTGTCAATATGCACATTGGGTGCGGATGGGGATTGTGCGATGCGTGATTATCACACGTCAGGGGCTGCCTCCACCCTGCGTGAGAGCCGTGTGCAGCATCCTGGCGAGCTGGCCGCGGGTGGCTGGGTTGCCGGGGCGGAAGGTGCCGTCGAGGTAGCCCGACACGACGAGCCGAGCGCGGGCCGCCTCGACGTAGCCGTAGAAGGGGCTGCCCCAGGGCACGTCGGTGAAGGAGGGGTAGCGAGGGTCGCCGGGCGGCCAGCCGCGCGCCAGCACGATCACCTTGCACAGCTGCCCGCGCGTCACGGGGGCGTTGGGCCGGAAGGTGCCGTCGGCGTAGCCCGACACGACCCCGCGGGCGACCGCCGTCTCTATGTAAGGAAAGTGCCAGTCGCCGGGACCGGAGTCGGTGAAGGTGGGCTGGGCGGGGGTGTGGAGGGTCCAGCCCTCGCCGAGCGCGACCATCTTGACGATCTGGGCGCGCGTGGTGGTGTCGTTGGGGCGGAAGGTGTTGTCGGGGTAGCCCGACACGACGCCCCGGCACACGAGCCACTGCACCGCCTGGTAGAAGTAGTGCGAGGGCAGCACGTCGCTGAAGTGAACGCACGGCAGGGGCGTGGGCGTGTCGGGCGGGCGCGGGGTGCGCGTGGGGGTGATTGTGCGCGTTGGCGATGGGGTACGGGTGGGTGATGTGGTGCGCGTCGGGGTCTGCGTCCGTGTTGGCGTGGCCGTGCGGGTGGGCGTAATTGTCGGCGTGAACGTCGGCGTGCCGGTATGAGTGCGTGTGGGAGTAGACGTGCGGGTTGGCGTGGGCGTGCGCGTACCCGTCGTTGTGACCGATGGCGTGGGCGTGTAGGTAGGGTAAGTCGGCGTGGCAGTACTGGTCGGCGGGAAGGTGGCCGAGATGGGCGTGGTGGTCGCGGTAGGGATCGGGGTGCCGGTGTAGCTTGGCGTCGGGGTGACCGAGGAGGTAGGCGTGCGCGTGGGAGTATGAGTGCGCGTAGCGGTCGGGCTGTGCGATACCGCCGGGGTGGAAGTCGGAGTGCGGGTTCCCGTCGCTGTGACGGTGGTCGTTGCTGTGGGCGTCGGGCTACGGGTGGGCGAAGGCGGCAGGGGAGTGGTCGTCGGACCTACCGTCAGCGTGAAGAATATCGAGGAGAGCACGCCCCAGCGCCCGTCCGCGCCCACTCCCTGCACGAGCAGCATATGCCGCCCGGCGGGCAAGCCCGATGTGTCGACCAGCGCGCTGGCCTGGGCGGTGCCGCCGCCGAAGTCGCCCTGCATGGGCAGACCGGTGCCGTCGGGGCCTGGCTCGTCCACGTAGTACACTGCCCCTTCGACGGTGCCCGCGGTGGCCGATAGCTCTGCTGTGAGGAGCACGGTGCCTTGCCCCGGCTGCCCGGCGGCGATGCTGCTCACCACCGGACCGTAGGCCCGCGACAGGGTGACGCCCGCCTCGCCGCCCACGGCTTTGGTTGCATAGAGCAGGGCCGGGCGCTGGGCGTTCCACACGGAGGGCAGCGCGGTGCAGTTGGGCGCGTGCTCGGAGCCGATGTTGAGGGTGAAGGCGGGCGCGCCCTCCAGGGCGTACAGGGTGTCGTCGAGGATGCCGCTGATGGGCAGGAAAGCGTTGTGGGTGGTGACCGCGCCGGGCGGGGTGCCGTTCAGCCTGCCGAGGGCGCGGCCCATCGCCGCCAGCCCTTCGGCGTCGGGGGGCGGCTCGGCGGTATGGCCCCACGGGTATAGCACGCTCGGGCCCGGCGCCTGCAGGTTGAGCGACAGGTCGACCCCGCTCGCCACGGCAAGGGTGAGCACGGCCATGCTCTCAGGTTCGGACAGCGCAGCAGGGCCGGGGTATGAGCTGTCGCACTGGTTCTGGCTCGTGCCCACGGTGTTCCACGCCCAGGGGTAGTTGCGGTTGATGTCGGCCCCGCGGTACAGCGAGTTGGACGGGCAGTAGGCGGTGTTGGAGTTCTTGTAGGCCGGGTAGCCGCCGACGACGCGCTGGTAGCCGTCGGGGTTGGCGAGGGGGAGCACCACGACGGCGCGGTGGTCGAGTAGCCAGGTGGCGTCGGGGTCGGTGCCGTAGCCCGCGGTGAGGTAGGCGGCGAAGCGCAGCAGCACCTCGGTGGTGGCGATGTCGCGGGGGTGGTGCCCGCCCACGAGCAGGAGGGTTGGCTTGTCGCCCGGCACGCGGCTCGATCCCAGCCTCAAAGCCCACAGCCGCCGCGTCCCCTCCCACGACGGCCCGGCATCGACCAGCGCGGCGACTTGAGGGTACTGCGCTGCCTGGGCTTGCAGGAACGCCTCGATCTGCAGGTAGGTCTTGTAGCAGGCGGGGTCCCAGTCGGGCGACCGGGCGGCGGAAGGTGAGGGAGCAGCCCCGGAGGCAGGCACGGAGGCGAGGAAGCTCAGAGCGGCGAGCGAGAGCAGCGTGCAGGCGAGCGCCCTGAAGGCGGTCACGGCGTCCTCCGTTGGACGGGTAAGGAGTTACGGTATCAGTAATACGCCACGCGCAGTACGACGTAAGCTAGGGCGCTCAGGCGCGGGATGTATATATACCGCAATTAGCGGCAGTTTGCTAGGGGTTTAGGGCAGATTCGTTGACGGATTTTGCGCGGCGTTATGCCTCCGGCTGCTGCTATTCAGGGTGATGCTCGGCGAGTTCGTCCGCGATACCGTAGATCTCCCGCGCCAGTCGCTCGGCAGCGTCTACTCTCTCTGCCCAGGCCTCGGTTGACGAATACCCCATGGTCGAGAGCATCGCTTCGTACTGTGCCGCGAACGCCGGTTTCTCGGCATCCGGTGCGTCGTTCTGCAGCACGAGATAGGACTCGCCCGCGAGCGCCGCGATCCAGTACATCGCTTCGCGGTGGTTCCCTTCCTCGATCATCTCCTGCGTCGCTTCGGCGAGATAGGGGCGCAGATGAGGGCGGATGGTGAAGCCGTACGGCGTGGGAGTGCGGTAGACCTCAACCGAGCGGTCGAAGGCGGTCACGCTCAGGTCGAGCACCGCCTGGACGTCGGCGCGGCTCATGTGCCCCGACCCCATGACCGCGAGCGCTGCCTCGTGCAGGTCGGTCCGCCCCTGCTCTTCGAGCATCTCGCGCAGC
>DASTEB010000227.1:0-10475 GCA_035710025.1 Chloroflexia bacterium | reverse complement strand
AGGGCTCACGCGGCAGTCGAGGAGTGGCCGGTAGCCCGGTGGGGTCTCTGGGAGGTCGGCTCCGCCGGTTAGACGGTTTCCAGTACCTCCTCTGTACATCTAACCGGCTGTAAAAGCCCTGAAAAACGAGGCCCGGTACTTAAGAACACCTTAAGACCGGGCCTGCGAATCGCGCACGGAAATGCCGAAAGGGAGACGCACCGGAGCGCGCCTCCCTTCCGGGGGAGTGGAGGTGGGCCTAGCCGGGATAGGTCAGCAGCTCGTGCAGCGTCAGGGCAGTCACGGTCGGCTTCACGAGACGCGCAAAGTCGCTGTACCGTATGCTCATCGTATCGGTATGGCTGCCTGCCTGGAAGAAGATGCGATCCTGGTCGGTCAGGGCGGCGTCCACGTAGACCGGCAGGTTGTACAGGTTACCGAAGGGGGGCATTGCGCCCACCTCGCAGTCGGGGAACAAAGGGGCGAACTCGGACTCTTCGGCCAGGCGCGCCTCTTTGGCCTTCACTATGCGAGCCACTTCGGGCAGGTACACGTGCTCGTTGGCGGGCAGCACCAGCATCGTGGGCTTCTCGTCCGCCATCACGACCACAACCTTCGCCAGCAATTTGCCGGGGATGTGCTCGCTGGCCGCAACCTCCTGGGCGGTAAAGGCCTGCGGGTGATGTTGTACCTCGTAGGCTACCCCGTTTTCACGAAGGTAGCTCTCAAGCCTCATCTTGCATTTCATTGCCGCACCTCCTATTTCCCATGAAGCTTTTAGAGGCTGTACGAAAGCGGGGACGAAGAAACGCGGCAGCCCGCCGGACAGGCTGCGGTACCATAAATGTACAGCGCGCGGGTAGAACCCCCGGTCTACAAAGGTTTCAGCGGGGTGAAAATGGCCTCGGGTTGTGCCTATGGGGAGCGGTGCTGAGGGATCAGGCTACCTCAGGGGTAGTAGACCTGCGCGGGAGCGCGGCCTCTGCGCGCGAACCCGTTGCGCACCGCCGACTCGTAGTCGACCTCGATCACAAGGCCGATACGCTGGTGGCGCGCCCTGTCCTTTGGGGCCGAGCAGTCGAGCACCTGGAACGTCTCGAGCTTGCGGCCGTTCAGCCGGGCCTTTACCAGCCGGCCGATCATGCCGCAGTCGATCACGGCCGCGTAGCCGTCCACGTCGGTGCGCAGCTTCATACCCCGGTTGCGCGCCACGATCTTGAACACGCCGGGCGAATAGAACACGGCGTGCCCGCTCCGCATCCCCTGCGCGACCGACGCTTCGCTGCTGGCCGGACTGCCCCCGGCCAATGCAAGAAGCGCGGCTGCCAGGCTCGCGTTGAGCATAACTAAAGCCTTCAGGTGTCTCCTCA
This sequence comes from Chloroflexia bacterium, assembly GCA_035710025.1. Classification (GTDB taxonomy): domain Bacteria; phylum Chloroflexota; class Chloroflexia; order QHBQ01; family JADMIH01; genus JADMIH01. The sequence continues at coordinate 9,126 of DASTEB010000227.1, read as the reverse complement.
TGCTGTCCTCCTGGTAGGTGTGACCCGGGAATATCCCTGTGTGCGTCGTGGTGAGGCGTGGTGGAGGCTGCGGAGGATACCGCAGGCGCAGTGCGGCAAGGGCTGCCGTGGAGAGGGGGTGCGCCCGCAGCGAACGCGCCCGAAGCAAAGCTTCGAGTTCGTAGTGGCGCGATGGGGCTGTAGCGGAGTGGAGGGGCTGAGATATTCCTATGGGTGCTGGTGTAGTTGGCCGTACCTGTGGTTGAATCTCCTCCGATAGGAACATTATCCCACAGGCTACAATTAAAAGCAAGAGGTGTGCCCTCGTTCCATCCCGGCTCGCTTCCCGGCTCGTCGCGTGCCCCTAGAGACAGAGTAAGGGGCGAGCACGACGCTCGCCCCTCGTTTCGCGGCCCGTCCCCCGCTTACTCTTGTGTGTTGCACCCCGGGAAGAACACGCCGGTGACGATCTTGGCCGACTGCCCCCGCGTCACGTTGTTGCCGGGCCGAAAGTAATACCGGTTCTCCGGGGGGAAGCAAGGCTCTCCCGGCCCGCCGCAGGGGTAGCCCTGGATGGCTCCCGCCGACGACAACTCCTCCACCCACTCCCAGAACGTGCTGCCCTGCGGCACGTCCTGGAACGTCCACAATCCGGGCGGAGGCGCGGGCAACCCCGCCGCCGATGCCACGATCTTAGCCGTCTGCCCCCGCGTCACCGCATTGTTCGGCCTGAAGTACGGCCTGTTGTCGGGCGGCACGCACGGCTCTTCCGGCCCGCCGCACGCGTACCCCGAAATGTGCCCGCGAGAAGCCAGCCGCTCGATGTATTGGTGGAACGTCGAGCCAACCGGCACGTCTTCGAAGCTCTGGTTGGCGTGATTCTCGGTGTATCCGGCCGAGTTCGCTACGATCTTGGACAGCTGCCCCCTGGTGACGTTGTTGCCCGGGCCGAAGTTGCCGTCCGGATACCCCGACACGATGCCCCGGCAGGCAAGGCACCGCACATACTCGTAGAAGGTCGAGCCGGGGGGTACGTCCGGGTACTGGACCGAGCAGGTTGTGGGCGTGGCGGTTGGCCCGCCCGGCGTCTGCGTGGGAGCCGTCGTGGGTGTCGCCGTTGCCGCAGGCTCGCTGCCCGACAGGTACCGTGCCACCGCGAGGTCCGCTCCCGTCGTGGTGTAAGCATATCCCGCGGCGACTATCTTGCCGTCCGGCTGGATAGCCATGGCCTGGGCCAGGTCAACGCCGCCCGCGATGTTGGTAGACACCCTGCCGTCGCCCCCAAAGCTGCTGTCCAGCGAGCCGTTGGCATTGAGCCGCACCAGGGCGAAGTCGTTGTAGGTGCTGGTGGGTGCGTAGCCGGCAGCGACGATCTTGCCGTCGCTCTGCACGCCCACCCCGAACGCGACCTCTTCCGCGGTCCCTGGCATGAAGGTGACCGCCTGCAGACCGTCGTTGTCGAAGGTCGTATCCTCGGAGCCGTTGGCGAGGTAGCGCACGAACCCGAAGTCGTAGCCCGCGCTCACGGTGTGAAAAGTGCCTGCTGCCACGATCTTGCCGTCAGGCTGCAGGGCCAAAGCGTACGCGCCGTCGTCCCCGCCGAAGAAATCGGTGGTGACCTTGCCGTCTCCGCTGAAGGTGGTGTCAAGCGAGCCGTTCGCGTTATAGCGCGCGAGTGCGAAATCCCAGTTGGCCCCGGTGACGTGGGCCATGCCCGCCACGACGATCTTGCCTGCCTCTATGGCTACCGCCTGCGCTTGATCAATGCCGCCAAAGAAGTTAGTTGTTACCCAACCGCCACTTCCGAAAGAGGTGTCGAAAGTGCCGTTGGGGTTGAAGCGTGCCACCCGGAAGTCTGGTTGCCATTGAGGGTGATGGCCAACCACTACGATTTTGCCGTCATTCTGTATCGCTGCGCCCGTCACAATAGTAGCCTGGCCGTCTTCGCAATACCTGCCGTCGCCGTCGAAGCTGGGGTCGAGGCTACCGTCGGGGTTGTAGCGGGCCAACGCTGGAGACTCTGAGGTAAAGACCTGGCCCCTGCAAAATCCGGCTACCACGATCTTGCCGTCGGACTGCAGGGCCACGGCATTAGCCCGGTCTTCAGCACCAAGGAAATCAGTAGTGAGCTTGCCGTCGAAGCTGAAAGTCGTGTCAGGTGAGCCGTCGGGGTTGTAGCGCGCAACCGCGAAGTTGTAGTTGCTGCCGCTGATAAGGGTCGCGCCCGCCACCACGGTCTTGCCGTCCGGCTGCACCACGACGGCGCGAACTTCGTCACTTGTGTTTATATAGTCGGTAGTGAGCTTGCCGTCGCCGCTGAAGGTCGGGTCGAGGTCGCCGCCCGCGGCGTACGCCACACCCCCTCCCGAGGCCATCGACAGCCCCAGTAGCAGTCCGAGCGTAAGGATCAACCCGAGTAGTGTCGTTCTCCGAAGCATCAGCGTGGTTCTCCTTGTAAGAAAAGCGTTGGTCTTGATCGGTTTCACTTGCCGCCCCGCGACTATAAAGGCACAACGGGAACCTGCCATGCGTGCGAGCACCTATTCCGCCCGCGGCCTGCGTGCCCATTCCGTGGCGGTAGACACGTAGGTACAGCGGCTATCGCGCGGCAGCGGAGCGGCTCCCCGGTGCTCCGCGTTCCTCGCACCGCCACATCTTATTGTCGGCGGCACCGGCAGTCCCCACTCGAAAGAATGGCCCCGGGCATGGAAAAGCACGCGCGGTGTGGTCGCCGCGCGTGCTCGGTTCCGGTTTAGCGGACCAAGACAAAGGGGCGAGCAACGGTGCTCGCCCCCTGGTGTAGCCGGTATCCCGGCGCTTACGGCCTCGGCGGGTTGCAGCCGGGGAAGAACGTGTTGGCCACGATCTTCGATGTCTGCCCCCTTGTGAGTGGGTTGTTCGGCCTGAAGTATGGGCGGTTCTCCGTGTCGCACGGCTCTCCCGCACCGCCGCAGGTGTACCCGCTCATCACGTCCGGTCGGTTCATCAGCAGTCGCTCCACGAACAGCCAGAAGGTGTGCGTGGGCGGTACGTCGGTGAACGTCTGCTGCGCTTCCGGAACGGCGTCCGAGAAGGCAGCGGCGTTAGACACGATCTTGGTCAACTGCCCGCGGGTGGCGCCGCTGTTGGGCCTGAAGTACGGCCTGTCCTGGTCGTCGCACGGCTCGTTGGGGTCGATGCCGCACGCGTAACCTGCCATGACTTCTCGGTCGGCGAGCCGCTCGACCCACACCCAGAAGGTGGAGCCGTAGGGCACGTCGGTGAACGTCCACGTGCTAGGTGGCACTTCCTCGTCGAACCCTGCGCTCTCGGACACGATCTTGGCGAGTTGCCCCCTCGTCACGTAGGCGTTGGGGCGGAAGTAGGGGTCGTCGTTGGTGTTACACGGCTCGCCCGCACCGCCGCAGGGGTAGCCGGAGATGATGCCCTGGCAGGCCAGGCAGCGCACGAACGGGTAGAACGTGTTGGTGGGCGGCACGTCGGCGAACTCAAGCGTACACGCGGTAGGAGTTGCCGTCGCGACTCCAGGGGTGTTGGTGGCGGTGGAGGTGGCGGGCGGAGCAGTGGAGGTCGGCGGGGCCGACGTAGCAGTAGCGGTAGCGGTAGCGGTAGAAGTGGCCGTGGGAGGGGGCGAGGTGGGCGTGGCGGTCGGGCCGCCGGCATCGCACGGGTTGATGCTTAGCGTGTAGGTCTCGCAGCCGATACCGCCGTTCTGCTCATACACCATGACGACGGCTGTCTGCCCGGCGCCCAGGGTGAACGAGTAGCGGTTGTTCGGCCCGCCGCGCGCCCCGTCGGCGATGTAGTTGGTGCACTTGTTGGCCGGGTCGTAGCTGCCCAGGTAGGCTATGCTGGTCAGGGCGTTGTTCGAGCAGCCCTGGACCACGCTCACCGTGACGCACTGGGAGGTACCTGTGGTGTTCTGGTAGTTGTAGGTGTCGTAGTTGTGCTGAGAGGTGTCGCCCGTGTCGTTGCCGGGGCAGCTGCGCGGGGTGGCGCAGGTGCTGGGCGGCAGGCCCACGCTCACCAGGCGCGAAGTCTGCACCTGGTCGGTGCTCGTGATCGAGCCGGTGTAGGTCACGTTGCCCGCGCAGGCGGTCGGCGTGGGCGGCACGGGCGTCGCGGTGGCTCCACCCGGGGTAGACGTGGGAGCGGGGGTGAGCGGCGCGGGCGAGCAGCCGGGGAACTTGAACGAGCCGATGCGCGTGCGCCAGGTGCGCTCGCCCGTCACCTGTATGTACTCGGTGGTGTACCAGAAGGTACAGTCGTCCACCGGGTCGACATTCATCTGCGAGTAGTCGCCCCAGCGGCCGACCGAGCCGGTCTGCGAGCCGGTGCCCGCGATGAGCGTTTCCTCGCCCTGCGAAAGCTCGCCGGGCGGGTCGGTCGCCAGGCGCCCGGCGTACCGAATGGACGGGTAGACGGTGGTGCTGGAGGCGCTGAATCCCACGGCGATGTTGCCCTGGTGGTCCATGGCTATCGAGCCCATCCAGCGGTCGGTGCCGTCGGCGGGCGCGTAGGTGCCCTGCTGGAACACGGTGGGCGGGTTGCCGTTGGGGTCGCGGATCTCGTACCAGCGCACGCCGGCGATATCGCCTCCGCTGTCCACGGTGTGGTTGACCAGCAGCGCCTCGTGCGTGCCCATGTTGCGGTAGGCCAGCCTGTACATGAGCCGGTCGCTCAGTGTGTCGAGGGTGGCCGAGGTGCCGGGCTGCGGCACGTCGCCCACGCCGGTATCATAGGTGGCGACGGTGATGTTCACCGGGCCGGTGAAGGTAGACAGGGCCGGGTTGGTCCAGTCGACGTGGAACTTGTACTGCTGGAGCAGGTTGTTGCCGCTGCGGCGCATGTAGTAGTTGGGGCTGCCGGGCGGGGGCGGGTTGCCGTCCAGGTCGGAGGGCAGGAGGCCGAAGCCCGAGACGCGGAACGTGACCATGCGAGCGGTAGGGTCGCCGCGCAGCATGCGCTCACGCTCCATTGCCCAGTTGCCGCCGCCGCCGGGGCCGCCGAAGGTGTTGGCGGTCATGTAGTAAGCGTCGGGCCACACGCCCACCTTGGGGTAGTCCTCGAAGGAAGAGCCCACCGCGAACTCGTAGCGGTACCAGGGGCCGGTGGGATCGGGGGTGGCGCTCACGGCGAAGCACTGCGAGGTGGGGCCGCTGGAACTTGTGAAGGCGAACCAGGAGAGCACGAAGCGGTCGGCCATCGAGTCGTACACGCCGACGGGATCGCCCCGGTTGGTGGTCTCGCACAGGCCGCCGAAGCCCGCGAACAGCACGTTGTTGGTCGCCGGGCCGTAGAGCGACGTGCCGGTCTTGCTGAATATCTGGAAGCCGACGTTTACGATCTGCACGAAGTGGTTGGGGCCTACGTCGCCCGAGGTATCGGGGGGATAGCCGCCCCAATGGTTGAACATGCCCTCGAAGTTGGCGATGGGGGTGGGTATGGCGAGCGGCCCGAGCACCTTCTGGACTACGCTGTCCACGAAGCCGGGACCTTGCTCGCTTACGTCATTGATGGGGTGGATGGGGAACTCGCCCTCGACGCCCTCCCCGGACAGTACCGGGGTGATGGAGCGCAGCGGGGGCGACGTATCGCTCCTCACGGCGGTAGAGACAAACGGCCCGCTCGCATCGCTCGAGCCGGCAACGCCGGCAGCGCTCCTGCTGCCGGAGGGATAGGCCGCGCTGGCGGTCATGGTGGCAAGGCCGGCCATGAGCAGCCCGAACGCGAGCAGGGCGCCGCCTATCCGGGTGACCCTGTTTCTCATGTGTGAGTGACTCCTTCCTTGAACGCAGGCGCGCGGGCCTGCCTTAGACAGGTGCAGGTCTACCCTGGGAGAGAAGAGGCGCATCCGCAGCGGATGGCCCGAAAGGTGGACGGCTGGTATCACCTCCTCGGAGGGGTAGGATGGGGGGTTCTGCCCTGGTGACTGCGGCGGGCTGTAAGCTCCGATTACCAGCGCGCGTAGGAGGGATTATAGCGCAGATGGGGCGGAGAATGCTATATGTGAGGGCAGGGGCAGAGCGCAGGTCGGGGACCATTATCGCCGGGGTAATTAAGATTCGGGAGTAAATGAGGTACATCTATCAGGTATTTGGCAGGTGCTATAATCAGAACCAAACCGATATACACCTGGCAAGAGGCAACCGGCATGAAGCAACCGGCATGAAGCAACCGGCATGAAGTCTAGGGCAACTTGGACCACTCGATTGGCAGGGATCGCGCTGGGCCTCGCGCTGGTCGCCGCCTGGTTGGTCGCCTGGCGGCTGTTGAATTATGTGCTGGGGGTGACCGCCGTCACGTTCGGTTCTGGTCTATCCCTGCTGGCTATTCCTTGCCTTCTTCTCTCCGAGTGGCACGCTATTGGCCGCAACCCAACGTTGCGCGCAGCACTTACTATGGCCGGTTGGACGGCCTCAGGGTTGGTGGTGGCATCTGCTTTGTCGTTGGGGGAGTTCCTGCCCGCCGAGCTGGCGGAGTGGGTCAGTCCTGTCCTGGGCAGGTTCGAGGGCTCACCCGCTCTTCTGTGGCTCGGGATAAGCATCGCGTTGGCGGTTGCGATCACATCGGCAAGAGCGGAAGCCAAACAGTATGGATGGCAACGCGACGTTGGAGTTGCCATCCTCCTGTCATCGCTTTGGATAGGCAGCCAGGTAGGTCGCCAGGCCTCATTTCCACCCCCACCTAGCAATGCAGCCCTGTTCGCTCCCCGACTTGATGGCTTATTCGTACTCAGCTTGATTCTTATCTTTGTCTCTGTACTGTTGTTCGTAACAGACCGATTAGTAACGCGTCGAAGCTCTCAACGTGCTGCAGCCCCCAATGCGAGTATGAACGCCACTACTACCGGCGTTTACGGGAGAGGTCTACCTTTCACGCCACCCTTGCGTTGGGCCGCGCTGCTGGCCTTCGTAGGATTGGCGATGAGCCTGGCAGTCAGCGATGCGGGTTGGTACAGATTTCTCGTTGCGATCTTATTGGCTGCGGCGTCGGGAATCGCCGGTTCGATAGCAAGTCGCAGAAGTACGGATCGTGCTCCGCGCCATTCTGCGCCGCGCAACAGGCCGGTGCGAGCGATCTTGCTTGGAGCAGGCTGGTTCGTCATTTGGGTGCTTGCCGCGGTGCTGCTCTACTTCACGACCGGCGAAGACCTGGAAGCCGTCATGCTCAGGAACACTGCGCAGCGCCAGGTCATGCAGTTCTGGCGCTCCACGACGGGCGATGAACGTTTCTCCGCACGGCCAACCGGCGCTATGTCAGGTGTAGTCTCCGGCGACGGCAGGCCACTCGAAGGTGCAACCGTCATCATCTCCAACGTGGCCGGACAGGCATACAGCGCCGTAACAGACGTCGAAGGAAACTACCGCCTCGATGAGGTGCCTGAGGGCGACTATCTCCCGATGGCCGTTGCGCCGGGCTTTGCGCAAGAGCCGGCCGTTTACGGGACAAACCGCGTGGTCCCGATACGGCAAAGGCAGAATATTGCCGGCGTAGATTTCAGACTATTGCCCACCGAGCCGGTCGAGATAGAGGCGGATACGGAGCTAACCATCGGCCAGCCAACGACGTCCACCGTGGACAACCCCGAACCGAGCACCGCCCTGCGCCGTGAGTTCACTTACACACGGGAAGGTAAGACCATCCCCGGCGGGCTCGTGCACGAGCCGGCTGCTGAGATAGGGCCGGGGCCGTTCCCCATCCTGCTGATCATATTCCCGGGCGAGGCCAGAAGCTGGGAAGGGGTGTCTGTGCCGCTCTCAGCCAAAGGCTACGTGGTCGTGAGCTACTTCCCCGTGCGGCTCCTCGACCTGGAGGGAGACGTTGACGACCTGATGCTCCTCCTCAAGCTCACGGCCGAGGGCAGGCTGTCCGAACGTGGCGATCCCAATCGCATCGCGCTGGTGGGCGGCAGCGCCTCCACCGTCTATACCTACCTGATGGTGCGAGACATGGCGGGCAGCGCCGTGCAACAGCAGGTCAAGGCGCTGGTCCAGTACGGCGGCCTGTTCGATTTCTTCCAGTACCGTAAGGACTGGGAGCAAGGCAAGATCACCATAGACCCCGGCATCTCCCAACTTGAGTACTTGCTGGTGGCTTTCGGGCGGCCCGACACGCGCCCCGAACTCTACTTGCGCCTGAGCCCGCGTTACGCGCTGGGGCCGGGCAACCTTCCGCCCACTCTCCTCGTCCACGCGGGCAACGACATCATCGTGCCGTACAACCAGAGCCAGATCGCCGCCGAAGCGTTTGAGGAATGGGGCATCCCCCACCAGTACCTCTTCTACGACAACAGCGAGCACTACCTCGACACCTCGAAGCGAGACCCCGTTCAAGTGGACATGCTCAATCAGACGATCGCGTTTCTGGACCGGTACTTGAAGTGAGCAAAGCAGAGGGCAGAGGCCATGAGCGCAGCGGGGGCGGCAGAGGGCAGAGTGCCCGCCCCAGCCCGCGTAGCGGGCGAAAGATAGTAGCCCACAGCGCAAGCTGTGGGTAAGCGGCAATATTAAACCCCGTAGCCCGCGTTGATCGCTATTGCGCCTGCCGCATCATAAGCGGCTTTTCCCCTTGCAAGAGGTTCCACATGATCAACTCATACGCGCGGTGAGCTTTCTCGTTCGAGCGAAAATCAAACTCGAATTCGCGACTGCCCGCGATTACCAACAGCGTGCTCGTGCCGAAGATGATACCGCCGCTATCTTCGCTGGCGACCGCCGTGATCTTAGAGTAGGGCAGGGATACGAGGCTTCGCTTCTTCCGGAAGATGGCCTGATCCATGAAGATAAGACGACGGTCAGTTATCCCTACAAAACCTGACCCGCCGCCCTTCAGGTCGAATACCGCATACAGCACTTCACCCTGAACAACCATCCCCTGGATACGTTCCATCTGGCCCTTGCTGTCGTACTCGATCTGGAATGACATGTAATTCCCTCCATTGACCACTCTACTGCAGCCCCTGCACCAATCCCGCATACTTGTCCACTAGCTGCCGGGCCTCCGCCTCCGTTCCCGCCTCGGCGATGACGTGGAAGATGGGGCGGTCGGCGTCGGGCAGGATGAGCGCCCACTCGCCCTGGCCGAAGTCTATCTTCACCCCGTCGATCTGGCGCGACGAGCTGTCGCGGTACTGCTCGTTTAGCA
>DASTEB010000226.1:0-13584 GCA_035710025.1 Chloroflexia bacterium | reverse complement strand
CCACCGGCAGCGAGAACAGGATTGTGAAGAACATCATGTAGGCCGTGCCGTACAGCGCGGCCTTGATGCCCGCCCGCTCGGCGAAGCGCGAGTCGAAACTGTTGAGGAACTGCGCGTCGAGCCAGGGCAGCCCGCGCAGCAGCACGTCGCCGAACAACACGACGAGCACGCCCAGCCCGATAAGTATGCTCAGCATGCCCAGGCCCGAAAAGATGATCCCACGCGCCCGGCGCGCAGCCATGTTGGGCCGGAACATGCGCTCGGGCCGCACGGGCGCCTGCCCGCCTAGCATTTCTCCCGCGCTCATCAGTCGTACACCTCGCGGAACTTACGCACGAACCACTGGCTGAACATGTTCATGATAAAGGTCATCACGAACAGGGTCGTGCCCACGGCGAATATCGTCTTGTAGGCCAGCGATCCGGCGGGCGTGTCGCCCAGGCTCACCTGCACGATGTAGGTGGTCATCGTCTCGACCGCCACGAACGGGTTGAACCCGAAGGTGGGCATCTGCCCCGCGGCGATAGCCACGATCATCGTCTCGCCCACGGCCCGCGACAGCGCGAGGATACACGCCGCAACGATTCCGGACAGCGCCGCCGGGAACACCACCCGCGTCGCCACCTCGAACCGCGTACCGCCCAGCCCGTAGGCCCCCTCGCGCAGCGCCTGGGGCACCGCCGCCATCGCGTCCTCGCTCAGCGAGGCCACCAGCGGCAATATCATGATGCCCATGACCATGCCCGCGCTCAGCGAGTTGAACGTGCCAAGCTCGGGGATGAAGCCCTTCAGCGCGGGCGTTACCACCGTGAGCGCGAAGAAGCCGTACACCACTGTGGGCACGCCAGCCAGCACCTCGAGCACCGGCTTGAGGGTCTCGCGCGCCCGCTTGGAGGCGAACTCGCTCAGGTAGATCGCCGCCACCAGCCCCAGCGGCACCGCTATCAACAGCGCGATCACCGAGGTGAGCACCGTGGCCGACACGAGCGCCCAGATGCCGAAGTGCTGGTCGGCGAACAGCGGGGTCCATACAGTGTCCAGAAAGAAGCGGTCGAGCGTAACTTCCCGGAAGAAGTCGATTGTCTCGAACAGCAGCGAGGCGATGATGCCGAGCGTCGTCAGGATGGACACTAGCGCGGCCGCGAACATCACGCCGCGTATCAGCCGCTCACGCGCGTCGCGCGCCGGGTTGCGCCCCAACGTCTTGCGCTCCGGGTACTGCCCCGGGTGCCGTCCTGTTAGTGCTTGCTGTGCCATGCTCCTCCACGTCCTGATGCGTGATACGTGATACGTGACCTCTACTCAGCGCCGGTGCGGATTCCGCACTACCCGGTCCGGAGAAAGCTCACGCATCACTCATCACTCATCATGCATTACGGGTTCAGGTACCTATCCAGCGTCGCTCCTACCTCTGAGCCCTCGGGGAACAGCGTGCCGGTCGTGCCCGCGGCGAACCGAGCGGCGATTGCCTCGTACAGGTCGTCGCCCAGGGCCACGTAGCCCACCTCACGCGACTGGATAAGGGGGGTGAACGCACTGCTCAGGTAGAACTCGACGAACGCCTTCACCTCGGGCCGCTCGGCCGACGCCTTCTTCACGTACACGAACAGCGGGCGGCTCAACGGCTGGTAGGTGCCGTCCTTCACCGTCTCGATCGACGGGCTGACCGGCTCGGCGTCGCCGTCCTTTACCGGCACGGCCTTGACCTTGCCCTCGTTCTCGGTGACGTAGGCCAGGCCGAAGTAGCCCAGCGCGCCCCTGTCGCCCGACACGCCCTGCACCAGCACGTTGTCGTCCTCAGAGGCCTGGAAGTCGCCGCGGCTCTCCTTGGCCTTGCCCATGACGGCCTCGGTGAAGTAATCGAACGTGCCCGAGTCGGTGCCGGGGCCGTACAGGGCCAGAGGCAGGTCGGGGAAGCTGTCGCGTATCTGGTTCCAGTTGGTCACCTGGCCCTGTGCGGCAGGCTCCCAGACCTTCTTCAGCTCGTCCACGGTCAAGTAGTCAACCCAGTCGTTCTGGGGATTCACCACGACCGCCAGGCCGTCGTAGGCCACCGGAAGCTCGATGAATTCCACGCCCGCGGCCTTGCACGTCTCCACTTCTGACGGGCTGATGGGGCGCGAGGCGTCCTGCATGTCGGTCTCGCCCGCGCAGAACTTCTTGAACCCGCCGCCCGTGCCCGACACACCGACAGGGATGCGCACGTTAGGCGCGTACGCGTTGAACTCTTCAGATGCGGCCGCCGTCACGGGGTAGACCGTGCTCGACCCGTCGATAAGTACCTCACCCGAGAGCGCCTTTAATTCCTCGGCGTTGGCCGGGGCTCCGGGCGCGCTCGTGCTGCCGTTGGGCGCGGTGCTGCCCGAGCCGGTGGTCGCGGTAGGGGCCGGGGTGTTCCCGCCGCCGCAGGCCGCGAGCACCATGCCCGACAGCAGCAGCGTCACGACCGCAAGACTAGACTTCGTCATGGTTCTAACAATCCTCCTCTGGGTATTCGGGGCGGGTTTCTTACCTCAAGCCCGCCTGCACCGCGAAAGCCGCGGCGTCTGCCTCGGCTCCGGCGTGCTGCGGGGCATACGCCCACGGCCGCGCGGTAACGAGGGCGCGGTCGGGGCTGTTGAGCAAGAAGTAGAGCAGCGCCTGTGCGGTGGCGCGGTTGGTCGCCAGGGGTATCTCCTCTGCGTCGCACACGGCGAGAAGCCCCGTGAAGTCAGGCTCGTGGCCCGCGGGGTCGGTATCCCTGAAGAAAATCACTGCTTGCACGCCGCTGTCGGCGGCCAGGACGCCCATTTCTTGGTCGCCGCCGGCAGGCCCGTGTTTGAGAAGGTGTACCGGAAGTCCTGTTCGCCTGCGGACGAGGCTCCCGGTGCCCTGTGTTGCTACCAGTCGGAAGCGGCTAAATGCTGCCCTGTTCTCCAGGACGAAATCCGCGAGCGCTTCCTTTTTCCTATCGTGCGCAATCAGCGCGAGCGTAACTTGCTGGTTCAATGCTCCTGCTTTCGTATTGGCGCCCCGGTCTCCTGCTTGCTTCGTCTTTCACTCGGCGCCCCGGCTGTCAATCCCTATTCTCTCGATCATATTATGCTCTCCGCTCTTTATCGGGCGATTAACGCAGCGGGGCGGGGATGTTAAGAATTGTTAAGGCGCGCACGACGCGCACCTCGGGTAGAGGGCAGACTATTGGCTCACGACGATACGCGTGACACGCGTCACTACCTCAGATGACAAAAGGCACATCACGGCGGGTCTGGGTGCGGTATAATGTGGCCAGGCGCGCCGGGCGCACACGCCAGAGACCGGCCCATGCCTTACAGGAGAATATGATGACCACCCGTAGCGACTACACGGATGATGAGTGGCAGCTCCTGCACGAGCTGCCCGACGCAGTCGCCACTCTCGTATTGATGGCCGGGTCGAGCGGCCCCATCGGTACCATCCGCGAGATGGAGGCGCTCGGCCAGGCCAACAGCCGAGCCGCCTCACGCTTCTCCGGCGTCCCTCTCATTCAGGCTCTTGCCCGCAGCCTACCGCCGGTGCACGCCGGCCCGCGCAAGGAGCGGCAGGGCGATACGCTCGATATGTGCCGCGAAGCCGTGGCCCTGCTCGACGCGAAGGCAGCGCCCGAGGAAGCCTCGGCTTACAGGAAGTGGATCATAGCCGTGGCCCAGGAAATCGCCTGGGCGGCAAAAGAGGGCGCGTTCCTCGGCTTCGGCGGCGAGCGCGTGAGCCAGTGGGAGACCGAGGTGATGCGCGAGGTATCGAGTGCCCTCGGCCTGCCCGCCACCCCGCAGACTCCGCAGACTCCCCCGGCCTGACCGGGCGCAGGCGAGAGCAACCCACACGCACACCCAGGCACCCCTTCGAGGGTGCCTTTTTCGCGTCCCGAACCTGATCCCGGCGGCGGTGTATTAAAGGCGGCAGGCACCGAACCTGCTGTACCCGCAACTCAGAGTAAATCACAGGAAAGGGAGAACAATGAAAGACGCACACAATGCCGTCCCCCGCGCCTCACGAGCACGCGTGCCGCTGACCCTCGCGGTCCTGCTCGCGCTGGGCGTGGGGATGGCGCCTTCGGCCGCGCCGGGCGGGGCCGCGCTTGCGCAGGGGGAGAGCCGCACCTTCCCGGAGACCGGAAAGACCGTCACCGGGCGGTTCCTGGAGTACTGGACGCAGAACGGCGGCCTGCCTCAGCAGGGCTACCCTATCTCCGACGTGCTGCAGGAAGTGTCGGACACCGACGGCAAGACCTATCAGGTGCAGTACTTCGAGCGGGCCGTGTTCGAGTTGCACCCGGAGAACGAGCGTCCCTATGACGTGCTGCTGTCGCTCCTCGGCAATTTCTATTACAGGGAGAAATATCCCGAGGGCGCGCCCAACCAGACCCCCAATAGCGAGGGTAACGCCATCCGTTTCCCGGAGACGGGCAAGACGCTGGGCGGCATCTTCCGCGAGTACTGGAACGCCAACGGCGGCCTCGCCCAGCAAGGCTTCCCCATCTCCGACGAGTTCGAGGAGCGCTCCGACCTCGACGGCAAGACCTACCGCGTGCAGTACTTCGAGCGAGCGGTGTTTGAATACCATCCTGAGAACGAAGCTCCGTACAACGTGCTCCTCTCGCAGCTTGGCACCTTCCGTTTCCGGGCGAAGTATGCCCAGGCGGGCGCTCAGCCCACCTCGGCGCCCACCGCGCAGCCCGGCAGTCCGCCCGCAGCGCTCGACCTGCGCCCCGTGAGCGTCGAGACGACCGAGGCCACCCGCAAGGGCGCGTTCACCACCGAACGGCAGATCAACCTGCCCCCGGGGTTCCACGTCCGCGTGTTCGCCTCGGGCCTCCGGGGCGTGCGCTGGCTCGGCCTTGGGCCTGACGGGCTGATCTATGCCACCCAGCCCATCGAGGGACGCGTGGTCACCCTGCCTGACGCCAACGGTGACGGCGTGGCCGATGCGGTGAACGTTTTCGCCGACGGCATGGAGGGTGTACACGGCATCGCCTTCAAGGACGGGGCGGTGTACGTGGCGACCGAGAGCCAGATCATCCGCCTGCAGGACACCAACGGCGACAACGCGGCCGACCAGCGCGCCGTGCTGGTGGACGACCTTCCCTCGGGCACCGGACACTCGACCCGCACCCTGGCGTTCAGCCCCGACGGCACGCGCCTGTACGTATCGATCGGCTCGTCGTGCAACGCCTGCCGCGAAAACGAGCAGCGCCGCGCCGCCATCTCGCTCTACTCGCCCGACGGCACGTTCCAGAAGGTGTACGCCAGGGGATTGCGTAATGCCGTGGGCATGGTGATCCACCCGGTGACGGGCGAGATGTGGGTGACGAACAACGGGCGGGACAACCTGGGCAACGACCTGCCGCCCGAGAGCATCTACAAGGTGCAGGAGGACGCCGACTACGGCTGGCCTTTCTGCTACGGCGACCGCGTGCCCGACGCGACGATGGCCCCGCCGCAGGGCTTCTGCGAGACCACCGGCCTGCCCGAGGTGAACATGCAGGCGCACTCGGCCCCGCTCGGCCTGGCGTTTTACACGGGCGACCGCTTCCCGTCCGAATTCCGCGGCGACATGTTTGTGGCGTTCCACGGCTCGTGGAACCGTACCACGCCCACAGGCTACAAGCTGGTGCGCATCAAGATGCGGGACAACCAGGTTGACCGCTCGGCGGGCGCGCCTGTGGTGCAGGACTTCGCCACCGGCTGGCTGGAGGGCCGCGAGGCGTGGGGTCGCCCGGTCGATCCGTTCGTCGCGCCCGACGGCACGCTCCTGCTCACCGACGACCGCGCCGGCGCCATCTACGGCATCTACTATGCAGACTCGACGCCGTAAGTCGGGCCTGTGGACGCGAGGGGCTGCATTGTATAACGCGGCCCCGAACCGGCCCACTTCACCGATTGGGTTCGGTGTTGAGGGCGTAGAGAAAAGAGGTCGGGCGCGCCTTCGTGGGCTGCCCGACCTCTTCGGTTGTGGCTGTTTGTCTGGTGCAGGGCGCTACGCCGTGCGCGCGCGAGCGGCGGTGCGTGCCTGCGGGTGGATTGCCGGTGGCCGTGGTACCCCTATGGTTGTGTTGCCTGTTCGGGCTGCGTGATTCCACCTTCCGGCATCCGTTGGCACTTGCGGCCTGCTGCCTGTGTGAACACCCCATCCCTGTGATCTTGAGGTGCAGGCCGGGCGCTTCGGCGCGTGAGGTGGGCTGATTGTTGGCGAATTGTCGTTGTGCCTTGAGTGTGATACTCGGGGCGATAACCTCCACAGGATAGTGCGGGTAGCCGAGGGGCACCAGCGGTGACTTTGGCTCCTGCGGGGCAGAAGCTCTTGACGCGTCAACCTCACTATCCCCCGGGCGGGGGAAATTGCGACACGACCTTAGATGGGCTGCGCGAAGCCCGTCGGGAGAGGGAAAGTAGCGCGATACTAGCGCTCGGGGAGGTAGCGCAGGAACCAGTCGCGGGCGAGGGCTGCGACCTGCTCAAGAGCGCCCGGCTCCTCGAACAGGTGGGTCGCGCCGGGTACGATCTCGAGCGCCTTCTCGCACCGCATCTGCGCGAGCGCCTGCCTGTTCAGCGGGATGACAGGCACGTCGTCCCCGCCGACGATCAACAGCGTGGGCGCCTGCACCTCCGGCAGGGCGTCGCCAGCCAGGTCAGGGCGGCCGCCGCGCGATACCACGGCGCGGACGTCGCCGGGCCTGTAGGCCGCGGCAACGAGCGCCGCGCCTCCCCCCGTGCTCGCGCCGAACAGGCCGACCGGCAGGGTGGCGGTCGCGGGCTGCGACTTGAGCCACTCGGTCGCCTCGGCGAGGCGGCGGGCAAGCAGGCCGATGTCGAAGCGAAGGTGCCCGGTCACCATGTCCGTGCGCTCCTCGTCCGCGGTGAGCAGGTCGATCAGGAGCGTGCCGAGGCCTGACTCCTGCAGCACAGATGCGACGTAGCGGTTGCGCGAGCTGTGGCGGCTGCTGCCGGAGCCGTGAGCGAACAGCACCACGCCCGGCGCGCCTGAAGGTACCGTCAGGTTGCCCTCCAGCGTCACGGAGTCGGCGTCTACCAGTACGGCCTGTTCGATATTGTCGGTTCTATCCATCTAGTTACCTTTGTGCGGCTGCTGTCCGGGGTCAATGCGTCTCGCCGCCCGCGTCGCCGGGGGTCGATGTGGCGGCTGCGTCGCGTTCGTTGTAGGCCCAGGTGAGCAGCAGGCGCACTTCCTGGTCGGTGGTGGGGCTGAAGTCCTGGTACCACAGGCCCACGGCGTAAAAGGGGTCGGGGGTGAGAGGGCACACCACCGCGTCAACCTCGCGCTCTAGCTCGTCGCAGGTCTGGCGGGCGGCCACGGGCACGGCCACGATCACCTTTGCGGGGTCCTGGGCGGCGACGGCGGCAGCCGCGGCGCGCATGGTCGAGCCTGTGGCGAGGCCGTCGTCCACAAGGATGACCGTGCGGCCCTCCACGCGAGGAGGGGGGCGGTCGCCGCGATAGAGCGATTCGCGGCGGGCAAGCTCGCGGCTCTCGCGCTCAATCACCTGGCGGATCAACTGCTCGGGGATGCCAAGCTCGGAGATGACCTCGTGGTTGAGCACTGTTGTGCCGCCTCCGGCGATGGCGCCCATGGCAAGCTCTTCGTGCCCCGGCACGCCCAGCTTACGCACCACGAACACGTCGAGCGCCACGTCAAGCTCGCGGGCCACCTCGTAGGCAACGGGGACGCCGCCGCGTGGCAGGCCGAGCACGAGCACGTCGGGGCGGCCGCGGTACTCCTTGAGCTGTGCGGCCAGGAACCGGCCCGCGTCGGCCCGGTTCTGGAAGTGAGACAACATAGCCCTCCTCCTTGATTCAGGCGGTGCAAAAGGCATGCCATTGAGCCGGGGCGGCGCGCCCGCGGGTAGCGTTTCGCGGCAATCATTGCGCACGTGGTCGCGTACTATGGTACTGACTCGCGGTGTGTAGTATTGCCCGCGGCGCGAATCACGTTATAGAATAGGCGCAGGCGAGGGGTGGACAGGGCAAGAGATTGCTATACATAATACAAGGGTATGCTTCTTGATGGCGGGTCGATCCGATGTGCCGGCAGAGAGTGCGCCGCCTGTAGGGCGCAATTCAGGCAGGCGGTAGGCAGTGCTCTCGCGGGCGCTTTGCAAGGTATAGGGGCAGGAGGGCTAGCCTCCGCATGACCGCCGACCAACTCATAACCTACCTATCGTGGGCTATCTTCTTCCTGCTGTTCGTCGTGACAGCGGTTCAGGCGGTGCGGCGGCCCTCGCGCGCCAGCATTGATATCGCCATTCTGTTCGCTCTGCCCGCGTTGCTGGTTGTGCTGAACGTGGCCGGCCCGGCGGGGCTGGGTTGGCTCCAGCGCGGCCCGCTGCTGACGGGCGTACAGGTGATCGGCCTGCTCGGCATGGTCTATATGCTGCTGCGGTTGGTGGACGATTTCATCTGGATACCGCGCAGCGCGTTGCTGGTGGCCGAAGTCGGGCTTGCGGTGGTCGCGGTGGCGTCGTTCTTCGTGCCGCAGCCTCTGCCCGCGTGGTACAGCCTGCTGGTGATCGCGTACCTGATCATCGGACTTGCTTATACGGTAGTCACGTTCTTGCGGGCCTCACGCAGCGCCCGCGGTGTGACCATGCGGCGGATGCGGTCGGTCGCGGCAGGCTCGCTTGCGCTCGGTCTGGTATTCACGTTCGCTGCGCTCGGGCTGCTCACGCCGGCCGAGTGGCGCGGGTTCTGGTCGGTCCTGTCCGAACTGGCAGGCCTGACCGCGGCGGTGGCCTACTTCCTGGGGTTTGCCCCTCCGGGGATTCTGCGCCGAGCCTGGCAGGAACCTGAATTGAGGGGCTTCCTCTCGCAGGCAGTCGAGCTGTCGCGGCTGCCCGACACCGAGTCGATACTGAGGACGCTGGAGGCGGGCGCTGCGCAGTCGGTGGGCGCACCGCACGCGCTGGTCGGGCTATGGGACGAGAGCCGCGGCGTGCTCAGGTTCACGGTGCTGGGCGAAACCGTCGAGTTGGTGCCCGACAACACGAAGGTGATTGGCCGGGCATTCTTGAGGCAGGAGGTAGCCTCGTCAGATCTCAGGTGGGCCCGTGCAAGCGGCGCCTACCCCGAGCTTGGCGGACGGCTTGGCGCGCGCTCGATCATGGCTGCGCCGATTACGGCCGGCGACAGGCGCGTGGGTGCGCTGGGCGTGTACGCATCGCGCGCCCCGATCTTCGCCGACGAAGACCTGGGGCTGGTGAACCTGCTGGCGAGGCAGGCCGCGGTGGTGCTGGAGATGCGGTCGCTGATCGACGAGGCGGCGCAGGCTCGGGCCCGCGAGGAGGCGGCCCGCATGAAGGAGGACTTCCTGTCCGCGGCGGCGCACGACCTGAAGACCCCGCTCACCACGCTGGTCGCGCAAGCGCAGTTGCTCGAGCGCAAGGCTCAGAACGACCCATCGGCCCCGGCCGACATCCCGGGGCTGAAGCGGATAGTGCGGGAAACGATCAGGCTGCGCTCGCTGGTGATAGAGCTTCTCGACGCGGCCCGCGCCGAACAGGGCAAGCTGGTGGGCGAGCGCGAGCCTGTGGACCTTGCCGAGTACGCGCGGGAGGTGGCCGAGCGGCACGACTCGTCGCGCCACTCGGTCAGTGTGGAGGCCGAGGGCGACCTGACCGGCCTGTACGATCCGGGCAGGATCGCGCAGCTGCTGGAAAACCTGGTGGAGAACGCGGTAAAGTATAGTCCCGACGGTGGGACCGTGCGCGTGCATCTGTGGCGGGAAGGTGGGTGGAACCACCTGTCGGTGACCGACCGGGGTATTGGCATCCCGCCCGACGAGTTGCCACGCGTGTTCAGCCGCTTCTACCGTGGGACTAATGTGGACGACCGGCGCTTCTGGGGCATGGGTCTGGGGCTGTTCATCTGCAAGGCGATCGCCGAGCAGCACGGCGGCACGATCTCAGTTACGAGCATGCCGGGCAAAGGCAGCACTTTCAACGTACAATTGCCGGCCGCGCAGGCCGGGCGCGATTTCGGAGAGGAGGATGAGCGTGCGGGCGCTCAACAGGCAACAGGCGAGGAGGTAGCGTAAGCATGACGGAGGCACCGCCGGCTCCGATCCTGGTCGTCGAGGACGACGCCGACATACGCGAGACGATCGCGGCCATACTCGAGATGGAAGGCTACGACGTCGAGCTTGCTTCGAACGGCGAAGAGGCCGTGAGCGCCATTGACCACAGGCAGCCCAGCCTCGTGCTGCTCGACATGCGAATGCCCGTGCTTGACGGGTGGGGGTTCGCGAAGGTGATGCGAGAGCGCGGGGTGCAGGTGCCGATTATCGTGATGACGGCCGCCCAGGACGCGGGGCGGTGGGCGAGGGAGATCGGGGCGCAGGGGTACATCGCCAAGCCGTTCGACCTGGGTGACCTGTTGTCGCAGGTGGCCCGGTACGCCGGGGCGATGTGAGAGGGAGGAAAGTAACGGAGACACCTTCGCCTGAACGGCCCGGTATCCCGCCCCCGGGCGGGGAGGGAGAGCGCGCGCACTCGTGGCGCCCCGCCGAGGGCGACGGGCTGAGCGACGAGCGCTACCGGCAGATGTTCGAGCGCAACCGGGCGGTCAAGCTGTTGATCGACCCCGACACCGCGCGCATCGTGGACGCCAACAGCGCGGCCTGCGATTTCTACGGCTACACCTACGAAGAGCTGCGCTCGATGCGCATTACCGACATCAACATGCTGCCGCCGGACGAAGTGCGCGGGGCCATAGACAGCACCCTCGCCGGACAGTCCAGCTACTTCGAGTTCCCCCACCGCCTGAAGTCGGGCGAGGTCCGAATGGTCGAGGTACACCCCAGCCCCATCGAGATAGAGGGCAAGACGTACCTTTACACCATCGTACACGACATCACCGAGCGCGTGCAGGCCGAGGAAGAGGTGAGGAGGCTAAACGCCGGCCTGGAGCAGATGGTCGGCGAGCGCACGGCGCAGCTTCAGGAAGCGCTGGCCGGACTTGAAATGGAGGTGGCGCGCAGGCGGCGGGCCGAGGAGTTCCTGGAGCGGCGTACCGAAGCGCTGCGGGCCGAGGTCGCCCGGCTGGCCGCCGTGGTGGGCGGGGTGAGCATCGCGATATGGCTGACCGACCGCGAGGGGCGGTTCAGCCTGGTGAACGACGCCTGGCTCGACCGCTCCAATCTGCGCCGCGAAGACGTTATCGGCAAGCGGTACGACGAGTTCCTGGCCACTCCTGAGGGTGAGCGCATGCAGGCGATGATCGACAACGTGCTGGCAACCGGCGTGTCGAGCGAGGTGCGCGAGGCTTACTTCTCCTTACAATCCGACCCGTCTCGCGGTATCTACATCGACGGCTCGATGCAGCCCGTGCGCGACGAATCGGGGGAGATCATCGGGGTGCTGGCGGCCAGCGTTGACGTGACCGACAAGGTGCAGGCCCGCCACGAGACCGAGAGCCAGAGAGCGCTGCTGCACACGATCTACGAAGGCGTGCCGGTGGGCATCGCCTTCTACGACCGCGACATGCGGGTGATCAGCTTCAACACGCGGTGGGCCGAGCTTTCGGGGATCGACGTGGAGGCCGCCAGAGGGGCCAGGCTGTACGATATCTCGCCCGGCGCCATCCATTCGGTCGAGGCGCACAGGCTCGCGCTGGCGGGCGAGCAGGGCAAGCGGCTTGACGTGGAGTACACGCGCCCGGGCGAGACCGAGCCTGTGTACCTCGACTTGTACTTTCAGCCGGTGCGCGACAGCAGCGGGGCGGTGATGGGCCTGCTCGCCGCGGTGATCGACATGACCGCGCGGCACCACCTCGAGAAGCAGAAGGAAGAGTTCCTGGCCGTCGTGTCGCACGACCTGCGCAACCCTGTGACGGCGATCAAGGGCTACGCGCAGATGGCGTCCCGCACGTCGGGGCACCTGGACGACAGGGTGAGGCAGGCGCTGACCACCATCAGCAGGCAGGCCGACAGGCTGAGCAGGCTGATCGGCGACCTGCTGGACGTGTCGCGACTGCAGAGCGGGCCGCTGGCGCTGGAGCAGGTGAGGCTAGACGTGCGCGAGCCGCTGCGCGACGTGGCGGGCGGGCTGGAGCTTGCCTCGGAGGAGTTCCGCATTGAGGTTAGCCTGCCGGACGAGCCGCTATGGGTGAACGCCGACCGCACGCGCATCGAGCAGGTGGTGGGCAACCTGCTGGACAACGCGATGCGCTACTCGGGCGACAGCCGCCTGATCGAGCTTGGCGCCCGCCGCGAAGGGGACGCGGCGGTGGTGTCGGTGCGCGACCACGGCGTCGGCATCCCCTCAGACCAGCAGCCGCACATCTTCGACCAGTTCTTCCGCGGGTCGAACGTGCGCGAGCGCGTGTCGGGGCTGGGGTTGGGCCTGTTCATCTCGCACGGCATCGTGTCGGCTCACGACGGGCGGATGTGGGTCGAGTCGAAGGAAGGCGAGGGGAGCACGTTCCTGTTCGCGCTGCCATTGGTGGAGTAGGCAGAGTGCAGAGGGCAGAGAGTGAAACGTGATGCGTAGTGCGTGATGCGTGATCATAACGGAAGCCCACGACGCGGGCTTCCCTAATGTTTGCGCATCACGCATCACGCATCACGCACTGACCACTGCCCACTGCCACTAACTGGCCCTAAAGCCGCACCAGACGGTATAATCGAGGGTACGCGGGGCGGGGGCCGGGTGACGCCCCTATAACATGCTCCGGGTTTGCTTTGTTCTCCGAATGCGCGTGATGCGCTCACTTTGGCTTTGGCTGGAGGCCGGTTGAATGGTTGACGCTCTCGTCTGGTGGGTCGTGCTGCAGGTGCTCGGGCTGGCGGTGCTGCCGGTCAGCGCCGTCTTGTTCAGGGCGCTGCCCGACCGCGGGTATGCGCTGAGCAAGCCGCTGGGGCTGCTGCTGGTGGGCTGGCTCGGCTACGTGCTGGCCATGGTGCTCGGCCTGCCGTTCAACAGGGTGTTCCTGATCGGGTGCATACTGGTGGCCGCGGCGGTCTCGGCGTGGCTCGCAACGCGCAACGACCGGGCGCTGTGGCGCGACATGGTGGCGCACTACTCGCGCCCTTCGTGGCTGCGCTACGTGCTGACGGCCGAGGTGCTGTTCGCGTTGGCGTTCGCCGCGTGGGCCGTCGTTCGCGCCTACAACCCCAACATCGTGGACCAGGAGAAGTTCATGGACTTCGGGTTCCTGAACTCCATCCTGAAGAGCGAGCGCTTCCCGCCCAACGATATGTGGCTGGCGGGCTTCTCCATCAACTACTACTACTTCGGCTACGTGCTGGTCGCCGCGGTCACTGCCCTGAGCGGCGTGCCGACCGAGGTAGCCTTCAACCTTGCCAACGTGACCATGTTCGCCATGACCGCGCTTGGCGCGTTCGGCCTGGTGTACGGGCTGGTGGCCTCGCGCCTGCTGATACGGCCGGGCGCGCTGCGGGGCACGAGGCGGGAGGTGGCGGTCGAGGCCGCCACGCCCGAGCCTGAGCCGGAGCGCCAGGCAGTGGCCGCGGGGGTTCCGCGCAGGCGGGTGCGCAGCACCGAGGTGACTGCGCCCGTGCAGGCCCCCGAACCCGAGCCTGAACCCGAGCCTGAGC